>NZ_JBQTCJ010000015.1:0-74152 GCF_052380005.1 Salinarimonas sp. NSM | reverse complement strand
ACAACGGCAAGCCAGAACAAGGCGGAGTTTCGCAGAGGAATCCTACAGGGAAGGAGAGTCGGCTGCATTCGGCCTCGTCGAGGTTCTGGCTACCCCGCCCACGCGGCCGGCGCAAGGACGGCGGGCCGGTTGCGCCGGGCTGAAAATTTCTCCTACGCTGCCGGCTCGAACGGCGGCCGGAGGGAAGCGCGATGGAGCTCGTGGCGATGTCCGAGGAGCGGCCGGGGCCGAAGTGGCGGGCGCGTTTCGAGGCGCTCTGGCCGCGCTATCGCGCCTGGTTCGCGCCCGCCGCAGACGACCCGCCAATCGCTGTGCGCCGCGCCGCCCTCGCCGCGCACATGCCTGAGCTCGTGCCGGCCTGGGAGCGCGCCTGCGAGCTGGCCGGCGACGATCCCGTGGCGCATGCCCTCCTCACGGGCTGGTCGCCCCCGCCGGTGGTGACCGGCTGCTCGGTGGCGATCTCGCCGGAGGCGGAGCCGGTGATGATCCGCAACTACGACTTCACCTCGGGCTTCTTCGAGGGCACGCTCCAGCACGGGCGCTGGGCCGGCGGGCGGCGGGTGATCGCGTTGAGCGAGGCGCTCTTCGGCGCGCTCGACGGCATCAACGACGCGGGGCTCTCCGCGGCGCTCACCTTCGGCGGGCGGCCGGTCGCGGGGGAGGGCTTCGCCAATCCCTGGCTCGTGCGCTACGTGCTCGAGACCTGCGCCACGGTGCCGGAGGCGATCGCGGCGCTCACCCGCATCCCCTCCGCCATGGCGACGAACATCGTCGTGCTGGACCGGACGGGCGTCCATGCCGTGGCGATGCTGGCACCGGACCGCGAGCCTCTGGTGCTCGATGGCCCGGTGGTGACCAACCACCAGCGTGAACCGGAATGGCCGGCGGGGGACGCGGCGAGCGAGACGGTCGAGCGCTGCGATCTCCTGACCCGCCTGCGCGAGACGCCGGGTACCGGGCGCGACGAGATGGTCCGCGCCTTCCTCGCCCCGCCGATCCTGCGGCGCGACTTCGACGGCGTGATGGGCACGTTCTACACCGCCGTCTACCGTCCCGCCGCCGGCGCCGTCGACTATCTCTGGCCGGACCGGCCCGCGTGGACGCAGGCGATCGACGCCTTCGCCGAGGGCGCGCGCGAGATCCCGGGCTGAGCGCCGCGCGGTCACTCGCGCCAGAAGCCCGGCGTGAGCAGGATCAGCACCGTGAACAGCTCGAGCCGGCCGAGCAGCATGGCGAAGGCGAGAACCCACTTGGCGGCCTCCGGCAGCGGTGCGAAGTTGCCCGCGGGCCCGATGATCGGCCCGAGCCCGGGGCCGACATTGGCGAGCGCGGTGACCGAGGCGCTGATCGCGGTGACGAAGTCGAGCCCGATCGCCATCAGCACGAGGGTGATCAGGCTGTAGCAGATGAAGAAGAGCGAGAAGAACACCACGACGGAGGCGACGACGTCGTCCGGCAGGGGGCGGCCCGCATAGGTGCGCGGAAACACGCCGTGCGGGTAGATCAGCCGGCGGAAATGCGCCCGCAGCATCTGCGCCATGATCTCGAAGCGGAAGATCTTCATGCCGCCGGAGGTCGAGCCCGTGCAGCCGCCGATGAAGGTGAGCGCGAAGAACAGCCCCACCGCGAGGTTGCCCCAGACGAGGTAGTCGGTCGAGGCGTAGCCCGTGGTCGTCACCACCGAGACGACGTTGAAGGCGGCGTGCCGCGCCGCCTCTCCCGGCGCGTAGCCGTGCGTGAGGACGAGCCATCCGGCCAGCAGCGTCGAGACGCCCACGAGGAGCAGGACGAGCGTGCGCACCTGGCTGTCGAGGAAGACCGCGCCCTCGCTGCGCAGGAGGCGGATGTAGAGGACGAAGGGCAGCGCGCCCGCAAGCATGAAGGCGGTCGCGATCCATTGCACCGCCGGGCCGAAGCCGCCCATCGAGAGGTCGGTCGTGGAATAGCCGCCGGTCGAGACGGTGGTCAGCGCATGCGCCACGGCGTCGAAGGGCGTCATCTCGGCGAGCCAGTAGAGCAGGGCGCACAGGGCCGTGAGGGCGACGTAGACCGCGGCGATGGCGGCGGCGATGTCGCGCACCCGCGGCAGCACCTTCTCGGAGCGGTCGGACGATTCGGTGCGGAAGAGCTGCATGCCGCCGACCCCGAGCGCGGGGAGGATCGCGATCGCGGTGGCGATGATGCCGATGCCGCCCATCCATTGCAGGATCGCGCGCCACAGCAGGACGCCGGGCGGCGCCGAATCAAGCCCGACGATCACGGTGGAGCCCGTGGTCGTGAGCCCCGACATCGATTCGAAGAAGGCGTTTGTGAAGCTGTCGCGCAGCTGCGCGTAGTCCGACAGGTAGAGCGGCAGCGCCGCGAACAGGGCCACCATGGTCCATGTCGCGGGCGTGAGCACAAAGGCCTGGCGGATCGTCAGCCCGCCGCGTAGCCCCCCGCGCCCCGCCGCCATCAGCAGCGCGCCCGCCGCCGCGGTCACGCCGGCGGAGACGGCGAAGGCGCGCCAGTCGGGGTTCTCCGCCCACAGGTCGACGGCCATCGGAAGGACCATCGCGGCCGCGAGCGCGAGCAGCGTTCCGCCGACGAGGGAGGCGACCGGCGCGAGGGCGGGAAGCGTGAGGCCGGGGCTCTTCGTGCGGTGCATGGTCTCGCTCGCGTGGAGGGCGCTTCTAGCACGGCGCCGCGACGATGGCAGGACCCCTGGTATCCCGGGGGCTCGCAATTCGGTGGGCAGCGCACCATAACGCTCCGTGCGCCGTCGCGCTCCGGAGTTACTCATGACCGTTCTCGCCGAGGGCCGGCCCGTCCCCGAGGCACGCGGGCGCCCTGCGCGCGTCCTCCTCCTCGTCAACCCGCACAGCCGGCGCGGCGCCGAATGCCTGGGGGCGGTCATGGCGGCGCTGGAAGGGCACGGCATGAGCGTGCTCGCCGAGACCTTCTCGGCGGCGCGCGAGGTGTCCGACGACATCCGCAGGCGCGCCGGGGAGGTCGACGCCGTCGTCGTCTGCGGCGGGGACGGCACGGTGAACGCCGCGCTGCCCGGCATCCTCGAGACCGGCCTGCCGCTCGGCGTCGCGCCCTGCGGCACGGCGAACGACTTCGCCCGCACGCTCGGCCTGCCGCCGGACCCCGTCGCCGCGATGGCCGCGGTCGCGGCGGGGCTCACACGGCCGATCGACCTCGGCGTGGTGAACGGGCGCCCGTTCCTCAACGTCGCCTCGATCGGGCTATCGGTCGACCTGGCCAAGGCCTTGTGCAAGCGCCGCAAGCGGATCTGGGGCCGGCTCGCCTATGCGCTGGCGGCGATCCGGGTCGCGCTGCGGGCGCGGCCCTTCACGGCGACGATCGCCTCGCGATCGGGCGACACGCGGGTGAAGACCTACCAGGTCGCCGTCGGCAACGGGCGCTACTACGGCGGCGGCATGGTGGTCGAGGAGACCGCGGCGATCGACGACGGCACGCTCGACCTCCACTCGCTCGAGATGCGCAACGTCTGGCGCCTCGTCCTGATGCTGCGCTGCTTCGCCAAGGGCGCGCACGGTGCCTGGGCGGACGTGCGCACCGAGCGCTGCGTCGACTTCGAGGTGCACACCCGCACCCCGCGCGACGTCAACGCCGACGGCGAGATCGTCGCGACGACGCCGGCGCGCTTCTCGGTCCTGCCGCAGGCGATCCGCGTGTTCGCGCCCTGACCGCGGACCCTGCACCGCCCCCGGGGGCTCAGACGTGCTGGCCGCCGTTGATGTGCAGCTCCGCGCCGTTCACGTAGGAGCTCGCGTCCGTGCACAGGAAGTAGATCGCCTTGGCGACCTCGTCGGGCGTGCCGAGGCGGCGCATGGGGATCTGCTCGACGATCTTCTCCGTGCCCGGCGAGAGGATCGAGGTGTCGATCTCGCCGGGCGAGATGGCGTTGACGCGCACGCCCAGCGGCCCGAAATCGCTGGCGAGCTCGCGGGTCAGCGCCGCGAGGCCCGCCTTCGAGGTGGCATAGGCGGCGCCGGCGAAGGGGTGGACGTTGGCGCCGGCGATCGAGGTGACGTTGACGATCGAGCCGCGGGCGCGCTCGAGCTCGCCCCGCAGTCCCTGCGCCAGCAGCACCGTGGCGAACAGGTTCACCTGGAAGACGTGCGCCCAGGTCTCGAAGGGCGTACCGAGCGCGTTCAGCCGCGCTCCGCCGGGGCCCTTGGGCGAGATGCCCGCGTTGTTCACGAGCGCATGCAGGACCGAGCCCTCGAGCTCGAGCCGGCTGCGCACGTCCGCGATGGCGCGCATCGTGTCCTCGGCGCTGGAGAGGTCGACCTGGAGGTGGTCCTCCGGCCCCATCTCCCAGGGGCAGTTCTCGGGAAAGGCGTGGCGCGAGGCGGTGATGACGCGCCAGCCGGCGGCGGAGAAGCGCTTCACCGTCGCATGGCCGATGCCGCGGCTCGCTCCGGTCAGGAGCATGATGCGGCGGGGAGCGTTGGGAATGCGGGTTTCTTGCACGGGAGCCTCGTCCGAAGGGAGCGAGCCGGAAGCTAGCACGGAAGCGGACGCCTGCCACGCCTGCATCTCGCGTCATGATCGATTAGAATACAATGCTCTTGATGCATATATAATAATTCGAGATAATAGCAATATCACTATAAAATCACCCTTGGTATCCGAGTGTGCGACATCAGAATTAACCATGCGTATCCTATTTGCAGTTGACTAGAAGAAAAATGCTCCGTTATCATCACGCCAGATGCGAATGGCACGAACGGGATGGATATACCATGACCGGAACGGCAGGAGTGACCTCGCAGGGCGGCGTCGGCCAGGGGAACGGCAGCAGCTGCCAGGACGACTTCGACCGCGCCCTCCGCAACGCTCAGGCGGGCATGACCGCGGGCATGAACGCCGGGATGGCCGCGAACGGCAATGGCATCGGCGGCTACGGCGCGCGCTGGGGCGGGCTCGACCCCAGCGGCTACGCCGGGGCCGGCATGGGCGGCATGGGCTACGGCCCGCCGCCCGCGGCCGGAGGCTGCGCCCGCACCGGCGGCTCGAGCTGCGGCTGCAACGGCAACGTCTCCTCCTACATGGGCACCACCGCCGGCGGCGCCCCGCTGTCGAGCTTCGACTTCATGTCGGGTCCGGCCACCGGGAGCATGGGCTCGATGGGCGGCATGGGGACCGGCATGGGCAGCGGCTCCCCCAATACGCTCGGCGGCTATGGCGGCTACGGCGGCGTGCCGCGCCTGTTCAACGGTTATCCCGCGGTGCCGAGCCTGTCCGGCAACGGCATGAGCTCTCAGCCCGGCATGATGAACGCCATGTCCGGCATGGGCGGAATGGGTGGCGGGCATTTCATGGGCGGCATGGGCGGAATGGGCGGAATGGGCGGAATGGGCGGAATGGGTGCCGGGCATTCCATGGCCGGCATAGGCGGCATGGGCGGCATGGGCGGCATGCACGACGGGCACGGCTACTACTCGCTCGACGGCATCGGCATGGTCCACGCCAAGGACCAGCTGCGTGACGGCGCGCACCTGACGGACAACCGCTTCTTCGAGCGCGTCGCGAACGGCCAGTTCGGCGCCCCCAGCGGCGTGTCGCTCAACCAGGCGGCGAACGGGGACCTCGAGGGCCGGGTCCACATCTCCGGCCACCCGGCGGCGTTCAACCAGCTGTACGACGAGGGGCGCGCACAGGGCCTCACCGGCGAGGAGCTGAACCAGTACATCGCCGAGGAGCTGACCAACGTCAACGACATCGACGACATCGACCAGCGCTACTACGACATCTGGGAGGCGCGCGGCTACCCGCCGCCGACCCGCGACCACGACCTGCACAACACCGGCTCGATCGCCGCCGTGCTGCGCCCCGGCCAGAACCTCTCGCTCACCGGCGCGCACCAGTACGACACGATCGACGACGAGACCTACAACTTCTCCGACGTCCAGACCGACGAGCGCGGCACCTTCGTCGAGCTCTACCGCCTGTCGAACAACAACGACAGCGGCAACGGCCACCACGAGGACCTGGTTCTCGCCGCCAAGATCTACCTCGACCAGGGTGAGATCGAGGATCTCGCCAACGGCGCCAATCCGCTCGACATCGCCAACGCGCGGATCACGGTCGATGACAACACGGACGACTACCGCATCTCGACGGGCGCGATCCGGCTCATGTCCTATTGGGGCATGCCGATCTACTGATCGCACGCGTCCTTCGAAGGCGCGAACGACACGCCCGGGCGAAGCCGTCGCCCGGGCGTTTCATTTGCGCTGCCGGCCCCACAGCTCCTCCATCTCCAGATAGGTGAAGGATGCCGACCAGCCGATCAGGACGAGGCCGTTGAGCGCGGCGATGCCGGTGAGCAGCCGCATCGGTCCGGTCGGCCACAGGTCGCCGATGCCGAGCGTCGTGTAGCTCGTCAGCGAGAAGTAGACGAAATCCGAGAAGCCGCCGCCGAGCGCCCCTTCGAGCCGCCCGAGCCCCGCGTGGTCGTGCATCGCCGCGAAGGCGGCGGCGTAGAGCAGCACGTCGAGTAGGTGGGCCAGCAGAACCGCCGCGATCACGACGAGGATGCGCAGGGGCCGATGCACCGGCAGCCGCGGCAGCGCGAGCGAGACGCGCCGCAGGATCTCGTAGTGGACGAGGACCGTCGCGCAGACGATCGCGGCGGCGATGGCGAGGGTCGGGAGCACGGGGCCGCGCCGTCAGGCGATCGAGGCCGAGGCCTTCGCGGTCGCGCCGATCTTGGAGGCCGCGATCACCGCCTGGGTGCGGCTCTCGACCCCGAGCTTCTGCAGGATGGCGGAGACATGCGCCTTCACCGTGGCTTCGGAGACGCCGAGCTCGTAGGCGATCTGCTTGTTGAGCAGACCCTCCGAGAGCATCATCAGCACCCGCACCTGCTGGGGCGTGAGGGTGGCCATGCGCTTGGCGATCTCGGCGGCCTCGTCGTCGTCGTCCGCGGCGAGGTCGACGTCCGGCGGCGTCCAGCTGTCGCCGGCGAGCACCGCCTGGACCGCAGCGCCGATGGCGGCGGTATCCAGGGACTTCGGGATGAAGCCGGAGGCGCCGAAGCCGACCGCGCGGCGGATGACGACCGGGTCCTCGTTGGCCGAGACGATCACGACCGGGATGTCGGGGTGCTGCGCGCGCAGGTAGATCAAGCCGGAATAGCCCTGGACGCCGGGCATCGTCAGGTCGAGCAGGACGAGGTCGACGTCGGACGATTCGGCGAGGGTGGCGGTCAGCTCGTCGAGGCCGCCGGCCTCGATCACCCGCGCGTCCGCGAGGACGCCGGTGACGGCCTGGCGCAGCGCGCCGCGAAAGAGCGGATGGTCGTCCGCGATCACGATCGTCGTGCCAGCCTTCTCCACCCGCGCCTCCCCAACCAGCCCCGCCGAGCCCGCCCCGCGGCCAGGCCGAGCCGGGCCGCGAGCGACGGAAACAAGAGCGACGGAAAGCGGAATTCCACAATCGGCGCAAGAGGGGGCGAACACGCAGGCGCGGTGAAATCGCGCCGCGAGGCAGGCCGCTCACGCTCCCCCGGCCGACGCCTCCCCCACCCGGCGCGGCGCGTCGGGATCGCGCCGCAGGACGCGGGCGAGCGGCACGTCGCACAGCGGCATGGCGACGCCGTCCCACTCCGCGCGGCCGGCGAGCAGGCCGCGGGCGACGAAATGCGGGTCGCACGCGGCCTCTTCGAGCGTGCGCACCATCGTGGCGCAGCAGTCGAGCGGCTCGAGCGTCGCGCGCCAGTGGGCACCGTCGCGGGCGCGCACGATCGCCGCGACCGCGGCCTTCGTGGCGGCGGGGTCGCGGGCGTCGTCGCGCAGCTCCGGCGCGAGGCCCAGCCCCTCGCAGGCGCGCGCCCAGAACTTGTCCTCGAGCGCGCCGAGCGCGAGGTAGCCGCCGTCGGCCGTGGCGTAGAGCCCGTAGCGCGGGCTCGCACCGGTGAGGAGGCCCCCGTGCGGCCCGGGCGCGCGCCCCGTCGCCGCCATCTGCGCCCGCGCCAGCCAGGCGAAGGTCGCCATCGCGTCCGTCATCGCGACGTCGAGGACGGCGCCCTCGCCGGTCAGGTCGCGCAGGCGCAGCGCCAGCAGGATGTCGATCACCGCCGGCATGGCGCCGCCGGCGATGTCGGCGACGAGGGCGGCCGGCGTCGCCGGGTGGTCGGGCGCGCCCGGCGCCAGCGAGAGGAGGCCGCCGAGCGCCTGGTAGTTGATGTCGTGCCCCGCCTCGCGCGCCCGCGGCCCCTCCTGGCCGTACCCGGTGATGGCGCAGACGATCAGGCGCGGGTTGAGCGCGCGCAGCGCGGCGTGCCCGAGCCCGAGGCGCTCCATCACGCCCGGGCGCATCTGCTCGACGAGCACGTCGGCCTCCCGCGCGAGCGCCTCGAGCCGGGCGCGATCCGCGGGGTCCTTGAGGTCGAGCGGGAGGATCTCCTTGCCCGCGTTCAGCATGGCGAAGGGGATGGAGCGGCCCTCCACGAAGGGGGCGAAGCCGCGCATGTCCTCCCCGCCCGGCCGCTCGATCTTGATCACCCGCGCGCCGGCCTCCGCCAGGATCAGGGTGGCCAGCGGCCCGGGCAGGAGGGTCGAGAGGTCGAGGACGGTGACGCCCTCGAGCGGCAGGCGGCGTGCGGCCATGCGATCGGCTCCTCCCGGGCCTTCAGAACAGGTCGTGCGGCAGGATGCCCGTCTCGATGAGCCAGAGGAACCCCGTCAGCGTCACGACGGAGGCGATCGTGCCCACGAGCACGCACGCGGAGGCGCGCTCGACGCCGACCCCGTACTGCGTGGAGATGACGAAGATGTTGAGCGCCGGCGGCAGCGCCGCCATCACGATCGCGGCGAAGACCCAGGGCGGCGCGAAGTCGCCGACGATCGAGAGCAGCACCCAGACGATGAGCGGATGAGCGACGAGCTTGATGAAGACGAGGATCGGCACCTCGACCGGGATCTTGCGCACGCGCTCGCGCGGCGGCGTCGAAGCGCCCCCCTCCGCGGACGCCGCCGGCCTGAGCGCGACCGTCACGCCGAGCAGGAACAGGGCGCAGGGCGCGGCCGCGTTCGAGAGCCAGAGCGTCATCTTGTCGATGGCGGTGGGCGGCGTCCAGGCGAAGTAGCTCGCGCCGACGCCGATCATCGTGGCGACGTTGAACGGATGCGTCGCGATCCGGAAGGCGACCTCGCCGGCGGTGGCGAGCATGCTCTTCTTCTCGACGCCGGCCACCGCCATCAGGAAGGGCACGAGCGAGAACAGGAGGAGCGAATCGAACACGAAGATGAGGACGACCGGCGGACTGGCCGCCGGGCCGAGCGCGGCGAGCACCAGCGGCGGGCCCATGTAGCCGATGTTCGAGTAGGATCCCGCGACCCCCTGCATCACCGATTGCGGCATGTCGCGGGTGACGAGCATGCCCACCGCGAAGGCGATCGAGAAGGCGACGTAGGTCGAGAGCGTCGTCACCGCGATGAAGGGCCAGTTCGCCAGCTCGGAGAGGGGCTCGCCGGCGATCAGCCGGAAGAACAGGCACGGCAGCGAGACGTAGATGAGGAAGAACTGCATCCACGACAGCCCGCTCGCCGGGCGCGGCACGAAGCGTCCGCAGGCCCAGCCCAGCGCGATCAGGCCGAAGAAGGGGGCGAGGAGGTCGAGAAGCCCGACGAGGTCGGACATGGGCTGTTCCGGAGGCTGCGCGTCCCGGGAGACGGGAGATCTGGCGATGCGGCGCCCTGTCTCGCAAGGAAACGACGGGTTCGCAATCGCAAAGGTCGCATGGCAGCCGCCCATCGGCTAATGGCCCCGCCCCCGCGCGCGGGCTATGTCCTGTCCTCGCCAGCCATGGGAGACCCGCATGAAGAGCCCCCGCCGCTTCTACCAGCCTCTCGCGCTCGGCGCGCCGGAGCCCTACCGCGAATTGCCCGTGCGGCTCGAGCGGATGATCCACTTCGTGCCGCCCCACGTGGAGAAGGTCCGCGCCAAGGTGCCGGAGCTGGTCTCCAAGGTCGACGTGATCCTCGGCAACCTCGAGGACGCGATCCCCGCGGACGCCAAGGAGGCGGCGCGCGCGGGCTTCATCGCCATGGCCCGCGGCACCGATTTCGGCGACACCGGCCTGTGGACGCGCGTGAACGCGCTCAACTCGCCGTGGTTCCTCGACGACCTGACGGAGATCGTGGCGGCGGTGGGCGACAAGCTCGACGTGATCATGGTCCCCAAGGTCGAGGGGCCTTGGGACATCCACTATGTCGACCAGCTCCTCGCGCAGCTCGAGGCGCGCCACGGCGTGCGGCGGCCGATCCTCGTCCACGCGATCCTGGAGACGGCGGAGGGCGTGAAGAACGTCGACGCCATCGCCGCAGCCTCGCCGCGCATGCACGGCATGAGCCTCGGCCCCGCCGACCTCGCCGCGTCGCGCGGCATGAAGACGACCCGCGTCGGCGGCGGCCATCCCGACTACCGCGTCCTCTCGGATCCGGACGGCGACGCGCCGCGCGCCTCCGCGCAGCAGGATCTGTGGCACTACACCATCGCGCGCATGGTCGACGCCTGCGTGTCCTGCGGGCTGAAGGCCTTCTACGGACCCTTCGGCGACTTCTCGGACCCGGACGCCTGCGAGGCCCAGTTCCGCAACGCCTACCTGCTGGGCTGCGCCGGCGCCTGGTCGCTGCATCCGAGCCAGATCGCCATCGCCGAGCGCGTCTTCGCGCCGGAGGTCGAGGAGGTGCTGTTCGCGAGGAAGATCCTCGAAGCGATGCCCGACGGCACGGGCGCGGTCATGATCGACGGCAAGATGCAGGACGACGCCACCTGGAAGCAGGCCAAGGTCATCGTCGACCTCGCGACGATCGTCGCGCGCAAGGCCCCGGAGCTCGGCGCCGCCTACGGGCTGTGAGAGGGCGCCGTGCCGATTTGAAAGCGCGGCATGCACGGCCTATGTTCTGTGCGGAGGTGAAGCTCGCCCATGACGCTTCGTGTCGCCAAGTTCGCCATCGGCCAGGTCGTGCGCCACCGGATCTATCCGTTCCGGGGGATCATCTTCGACGTAGACCCGGTCTTCGCCAACACCGAGGAGTGGTGGCTCGCCATCCCCGCCGAGGTGCGCCCGCGCAAGGACCAGCCGTTCTACCACCTCCTCGCCGAGAATGCGCAGACGGAGTACGTGGCCTACGTCTCGGAGCAGAACCTCGTGCCGGACACCTCGGACGAACCCCTGCGCCACCCGATGATCGCCAGCATGTTCGACCGCGGTGCGGATGGAAGCTACCGGGCGAAGGCCGCGGCGGCGAATTGAGCCGCCGATGTCCCCGCCGGAACGCGAGACGCCGGGCGCGAGGCCCGGCGTCTCTCTTGTCTTCGATGCGGTGAACCGGCTCGGCTCACTGCGGCGCGGCGTCGGCTCCGCTCTCCTGCTCGAGGCGCTGGCGCAGCTCCTCGGAGCGGCGCTGGAGCTCCTCCTGCAGGCGGCGCTGCTGGGCCTCGAGCTCGGCCGGGTCGATCGGGTCGCCGTCCCAGCCCGCGGTGAAGCCGTCGAGCGGCACCTGGAAGGTGACGACCTGGGCGTTCTGGTTCTGCACCGAGATGTTGAGGTTCGCCCCCGCCTTCATCTGGTCGATCATCTGCTGGGTGACCTGCGCCTCGGCGAAGCAGCCGTTGGGGAAGCAGACCGCGTAGGCGCCGTTCGTCGCCGCGTTCTGGTCCGCGGCGAAGCGGATGCCGGGCTGCAGCAGCAGGCCGAGCGGCATCAGGAAGCGGGCGACGAGCTGGTCCTCCTGCCCCTCGGGCGCGTCGATGTCGTAGATCGCGACCGCGAGCACGGGCTGGCCCTGGTCGGAGACGAAGTCGCGCGTGGTGTAGCAGATCTGGGCGCCGGACGCCTGGTCGTCGCCGCACAGCTTGGTCCAGCCGGTCTGCGAGGGCTCGGGCACCACCGGCACGACGTTGGGCTGGCCCGGCTGGGGCGCCTGGGGAGCGGGGGCGGTCTGGGCCGAGGCCGCGAGCGGCGCGAGCGCGCCGGCCGCCACGGCGAGGGCGGTCACGAAGCCGAGGCCCCGCTTGCGCGCGAATCGTGCCGGAAACGACATCCTGAAATCCTCTTTCACGTCCGGAGGAAGGGTATGGCGAGGCGGGCGAGGCGCTCGTCCCGCCCGGGCGCGCCGCTCATCGTCGCGCATTGAGGCGAAGGCGTGGCGCGGCCCGCGCCCTTTTAGCGGCTCGCGCCGGCATATTCCAGTCGTTAACGCTATTCTCGTCTATGCTAATGAAAATGCGCCGAATCGCGCCCGCGTCGAAGCCGCGACGGAGGACATCGCCTCGTGCCCACACGCCTGCAACCCCTTCTCCGACCGATCCTGCCCGTCCTCGCGTCCGGCCTGCGTCGCGCCGCGCTCGCCGCCGGGCTCGTGGCGACGCTCGCCGCGGCGCCCGCCTCCGCCCAGGATACCGCGCCCGTCGACACGACCGCCTATTCCGCCGAGGAGCTCGCGCCGCGCCACGGCATCGCGATGCACGGCGAGCCCGAGCTCGGCCCCGACTTCACCCACCTGCCCTACGCCGCGCCCGACGCGCCGACCGGTGGGCGCGTGGCGATGGCGCTGCAGGGCACCTTCGACGGCCTCAACCCCACGATCGTGCTCGGCGTGGCGCCGGATCTCGCTCAGAAGTTCGTCTGGGAGAGCCTGATGCAGCGCTCGCTGGACGAGCCCTTCACGCTCTACGGCCTCGTGGCGCGTTCCGTCGTGATGCCGCAGGACCGGTCCTTCGCCGAGTTCAGGCTCGACCCGCGCGCCACCTTCTCCGACGGCGAGCCGCTGACGGCTCAGCACGTGAAGACCTCCTTCGAGCTCCTGCGCGAGAAGGGCAAGCCGTACTTCCGCGGCAACTTCGGCAAGGTCGCCGCCGTCGACGTCGTCGACGACCACACGATCCGCTTCGACTTCGGCGACAGCGGCGACCGCGAGCTGCCGCTGCTGGTCGCGATGATGCCGATCTTCGCCACCCACACGATCGACCCCGCGACCTTCGACCAGACCTCGCTCACGCCGCCGATCGGCTCGGGGCCCTACGCCTTCGCGCAGGTCGTGCCCGGCGAGCGCGTCGTGCTGCGCCGGCGCGACGACTATTGGGGCGCGGACCTGCCGGTGAGCCGCGGGCTGAACAGGCCCGACGAGATCCGCTACGAGTTCTTCCGCGACGCCAACACGATGTTCGAGGGCTTCAAGACCGGCGTCTACGACCTGCGCGTCGAGGGTGACGCCACGCGCTGGGCGACCGGCTACGACTTCCCGGCCGTGCGCGAGGGGCGCATCGTCAAGGAGGAGGTGCCCCAGCGCACGCCGCAGGGCATGAACGGCTTCGTCTTCAACACGCGCAAGGACCTCTTCGCCGATCGCCGGGTGCGCCAGGCCCTCGGGCATCTCTACGATTTCGAGTGGGTCAACCGGAACCTGCTCTTCGGCCTGTTCCAGCGCGCCGGCTCCTATTTCGACGGCTCGGACCTCTCGGCCCGCGGCCGCCCCGCCGGCGAGGCGGAGCGCGCGCTGCTCGCGCCCTACGCCGACGCGGTCCTGCCCGAGGTGATGGACGGCACCTGGCAGCCGCCGACGAGCGACGGCTCGGGCCGCGACCGTGACCAGATCCGCGAGGCCATGCGGCTCCTCGCCGAGGCCGGCTGGCGGCTCGACGGCGGGGTCATGCGCAACGTCGAGACGGGCGCGCCGATGGTCTTCGAGTTCCTGGCGGTGAACCGCCAGCAGGAGCGGCTCGCGCTCAACTTCGCCGACGCTCTGAAGCGCGTGGGCATCGACATGTCGATCCGCCTCGTCGACGACGCGCAATATTGGCGCCGCCTCGCCGACTTCGACTACGACATGATCCAGTGGACCTGGCCGGCCTCGCTCTCTCCGGGCAACGAGCAGGTCAACCGCTGGACCAGCGCCGCCGCCGAGCGGTCCGGATCGCTCAACTTCGCGGGCGCCCGCGAGCCGGGGATCGACGCCATGATCGCGGCGATGCTGGCCGCCACGGAGCGCGACGACTTCGTCGACGCCGTGCGGGCGCTCGACCGGCTGCTGATCTCGGGCGTCTACGTCGTGCCGCTCCACATCCAGGCGAACACCTGGCTCGCCTACGACGCGGGCATCGAGCGGCCCGAGCCGCCGCCGCTGCGCGGCCTGCCGATCGAGGTCTGGCGCCGCAGCGGGGGCTGAGCGCGGGTGCGTAGCGGGGGATGACACATGGCTGCGACGGCGATCGACGGTGCGCGGGAGGCGAGCGCGGGGCGTGACGATGCGGCGGCGCCGCCGGGCGGGCTCGGCACGCTCTTCGCGGAGCGCGCGAGACAGATGCCCGGTGCCCTCGCGTTCGTCGACCAGGCGGGACGCGAGGCCTGGTGCGGACGCCCGCGCATCGCCTGGAGCTACGGCGCGGCGCAGCCGATGATCGAGCGGCTCGCGGCCTTCTTCTCGGGCCTCGGGCTCCCGCCGGAGGCCCCCGTCGCCGTGTGCCTGCCCGCCGGCTCCGAGACGCTGCTGACGCTGCTCGCGCTCGAGCGCGCGGGCCTGACGCCCTGCCTCCTGCCCCTCGCCTGGCCCCGCGACGACCTCGCGCGGGCGGTCGAGGCCACCGGCGCGGTCGCCGTGGTGACGCAGAGCGTCGTCGGCGCGCTCAAGCCCGCGGAGACCTTCCGCGACATCGCCATGGGCTATTACGGCCTGCGCTTTGTGACGGCCTTCGGCCCGCAGCCCCCCGACGGCGTGCTCGACCTCGACCGGGTGATGATCGACGAGCGCCCGATCCTCGCCGGCGGCGGCGAAGGCGCGGGCGACAGGGCCGTGCGGGCGGCGGGCTCGGCGGCCGCGCGCGAGCCCGGCATCGTCACCCTCGCGCGGCGTGGTGGGCAGGCCGGCGGGGAACCCGAGGAGATCGAGGCCGCCCTCCGGCCCGCCTCCTCCTGGATCGCGGCGGCCTGCGCCTTCCTCGAGGTGGCGCAGTACGAGCCCGGCGAGCGTATCGTGCACCTCGTCGCTCCCGACGACCTGATGGGGCTCGCCACCGGCTTCCTCGCCGCGCTGCTGACGGGCGCGCCGCTCGAGCTGCACGGTCTCTTCGACGGCCCCGCCCTCGCGGCGAGCCTCGCACGCGGGGAGCCGACGCGGCTCGTCGCGCCGGGCTGGATGGAGGGCGCGCTGGCCGCCACCGCGCTGCCGCCGAGCGTGCGTGGCCTCGTCCTGCTGCACGCGGCGCCCACGCGCTTCCGGGCGCGCGCCGCCGCCACCGGGCCGATCGTCGACGTCCTCGCGCTCGAGCCGTGGGCGCTCCTCACCCGCGCGCGGGCCCGCGGCGGGCAGGTCGCTCTGCGGCTCGACGCCCGCTCGGGAGCGGATGCCGACCCGCGTGTGCGCCGCGACGACGAGGGCCGCCTCTCGGTGTGCGGCGCCTCCACGCAGGCGCGACGGGTCGTGCGCGGGCAGATCGAGGCGCAGCTGCCGGAATGGCGGGAAACGCCCTGGCGCGCGGACGTTTTCGCCGGCATCGTGATCGGCGTCTCCTGACTGCGGGTGGCGCCAGGGCCGGTGGCACCGCCTACGCATGCGGCACGCCGCAGCGCACAATTTCAGCTCCCATGCGGAGCTTTGGGGGTGGAACGGCGGTGCGAAATGTGCGTTGATGAGGCGGCTCCGGATGACGGGGTCGCGAGACCGGCCGGGACGATGACCCCTCTCCAACGCATCCTGATCGTCGACGACGGAGACCGCGACGCGCACGCGGCGCTGTCCGCGGAGCTGGCGGAGCTGGGCTACGCTTCCGTCACCGCCTCGCTCGACGCGGCGGACGAGGTGCTCGCCGTCATCCCGACGCCCTCGGCGATCGTCCTGCAGATCCCCCACGGCGCGAACGCCGCCGCCCGCGCGCGCTTCCAGGAGCTCGCCGACCGGCTCTCCGCCCGCCGCGGCGACGCCGGGCCTCCGGTCATCGTCGTCGACGCGGCGAGCCTGTCCGGCTCCGGCGCCTTCGCGCGCATCCTCGAGACCCAGATCGGCGCCGGCGCGTTCGCCGACCCCGCGCGCTGATCCGCTCGATTTTCTCGCATCCCGGCAAGCCCACCTTAACCATGGGCGCGCATGATCCCTCCCGTTCGCAGACCGCGCGGGAGGCGCTCATGTTCGGCTCGGGCCGTCCTTCGATCATCTTCACGACGCTCAAGATCGTGATCGTCGTCGGCGCGCTGAGCTGGGTCGCCGCCGATTGGGTGTCGCAGGGCTTCGACCGCGACGCGCTGGCCCGGCTCGCCTCGGATGGCGAACGCGGGCGCGAGCCCCTGATCACGGGCTCGCTCGGGCTCGACCGGGTGCGCCTGGACCCGTGCGGCGACGACGCGGCGCGCTGAGCGGGCGTGCGCGCTCGCTCAGGTCGCCGAAAGCCAGGCCTCGAGCGCGGCCTCGACCCGCTCCGGACGCTCCAGCGTCGCGAGATGACCGCAGGCCGGGATGCGCGTCAGCGTCGCCCACTCGATCGCCTCGGCCATCTCCTCGGCGACCTCCGGCGGCGTGATCGCGTCGCTCTCCCCCACCAGGACGAGGGTCGGCATCTCGAGGCCCGGAAGATGCGGGCGCTGGTCCGTGCGCCCCATGATCGCGCGTTGCTGGCGGACGAACGTGTCCGTGCCGACCTCCCACGCCATCTGCGTCACGATCGCACGCAAGCCCGCGTCGCCGAGTCGGTCCGGCGCCGGCAGGCGCTGCCAGAGCAGGTCGATCACCTCCTCGAAGCGTCCCGTCTGCGCGAGCGCCACGAGCCGCCGGCGCGTCTCGCTCGCCTCGGGCGCGTCCGGGCGCGCACTCGTGTCGAGGAGCGCGAGACGCCGCACGCGCCCGGGCGCGCGGCGCGCGACCTCGAGTGCGACGTAGCCGCCCATCGACAGCCCCACCAGCGAGAGCGGCCCCTCCGGCGCCTCGGCGAGGAGCCGCTGCGCCATCGCGTCGATCGTGTCGTCGCGGGTCGTGTCCGCGACGTGCGCCCTCCCGTGCCGGGCGAGGAGGGGACGCTGCGGCGCGAACAGCGCCTTCGTGCACAGGAGGCCGGGAATCAGGACGAAGTGTTCCATTTCGGCCTCAGCGTGGCCTGCAAACGATTGACAAGGGGTTTCGAGCACCTATGGTCCACTCGCACGGCCGTCGCCTCGAGGCGGCGGATGTCGAGAAGCCCGTCCCATTCGTCACCGTGCGGGGCGAGCACGTCAAGAAAGCGGCGCGTCCGCGAGAGTCCTCCATCTTCATGTCCTTCGATGAACTCGGGCTGAGCGACAAGGTCCTGCAGGCCGTCGGCGCTGCGGGCTACACGCAGCCGACCCCGATCCAGACCCAGGCGATCCCCCACGTCCTCGCCCGGCGCGACGTGCTCGGCATCGCCCAGACCGGCACCGGCAAGACGGCGGCGTTCACGCTGCCGATGCTGACCATGCTGGAGACCGGGCGCGCCCGTGCGCGCATGCCGCGGACCCTCATCCTCGAGCCGACGCGCGAGCTCGCGGCGCAGGTCGAGGAGAACTTCGTCCGCTACGGCGTCAACCACAAGCTCTCGGTCGCGCTGCTCATCGGCGGCGTCTCCTTCGGCGACCAGGACGTGAAGATCACCCGCGGCGTCGACGTGCTGATCGCGACGCCCGGGCGCCTGCTCGACCATTTCGAGCGCGGCAAGCTGCTGCTCACCGGCGTCGAGCTCCTCGTCATCGACGAGGCGGATCGCATGCTCGACATGGGCTTCATCCCCGACATCGAGCGGATCGTGAAGCTCACGCCCTTCACCCGCCAGACGCTGTTCTTCTCGGCGACGATGCCGCCGGAGATCCAGCGGCTTTCGGACAAGTTCCTGTCGAACCCGGTCAAGGTCGAGGTCGCCCGTCCGGCCTCCGCCGCGCAGACGATCACCCAGCGCCTCGTCTCCACCGGCTCGGACCCGGCCGCCAAGCGCGAGACGCTGCGCGCGCTGATCCGCGACGCGGTCGACCTGCAGAACGCGATCATCTTCTGCAACCGCAAGCGCGACGTCGCGGTGCTCCACCGCTCGCTCCAGCGCCACACGTTCAACGCCGTGGCTTTGCACGGCGACATGGACCAGCGCGCCCGCATGCTGGCGCTCGAGTCGTTCCGCACCGGCGAGGCCAAGATCCTGGTCGCGAGCGACGTCGCCGCCCGCGGGCTCGACATCCCGATGGTGAGCCACGTCTTCAACTACGACGTCCCGCACCACGCGGAGGACTACGTCCACCGCATCGGGCGCACGGGCCGTGCCGGTCGCTCGGGTGCCGCGTTCACGCTCGTCGCCCCCGGGGACGAGAAATCGCTCTCGGCGATCGAGAAGCTCATCGGCAACGAGGTCGTCTGGTCCGGCCCGACGACGGCCGAGGCCGGTCACGCCCCGGCCCGTCCCTCCCGCGATCGCGCGCGCCGCGGCGGCGGCGGGCGTGGCGAGGCGGAGGAGGCACCCTCGCGCAATCGGCGCGGCGGGCGTCGCGAGAGCGCGGTCGAGGCCCCCGCGCCGGCACCTCAGGCCGCGCGCAAGGTCGATCGCGCGCCGCAGGGCGAGCCGCACCGTGCGCCGCAGGGCGACGCGCGACGCGAGCCGCCGCGCGCGCCCAAGCGGGACGCCGAGCGCTCCGCCCGGCCCGCGCGTGGGCGCGATCGCCGGGAGGAGGAGCAGCTCGACACGCCGAGCTTCGGGGACCACATCCCCGCCTTCCTGTTGCGGCCAGTCGTGATCAAGTCGAAGAAATAGCATTCGCGCTGCGCAAGCATTAACCGACTTTTCGTTGTTTGGACCCAATCTGCCTTCCCGGGGCCGATGCGCCGCCAGACTATCGGTTGTGCGCCTTGCGGGATGGAACAGATGACGGCAGCTGGTGAGGATCTCGAGCGGACGTTCCAGGTAGGGCAGCGCGCCCTGGAGCTGATGAAGACCTACGGCTCGTCTGCGAGCCCACGCTCATACGAGGTCTGGTACACCTACGTCACCGGGCAGAAGCCCGTGATCAACGACGCCATCAAGCGCATCGCCGCCCAGAGCGGACACGTCCGCGACGACGACGTGGTCACCCTCTTCGAGGAGCATCTCGCGCCCCAGCGCTTCGCCCAGGAGGCGGAGAAGGCGGGCGCCACCGTCATCGGCGAGATCGACGAGGTGATGGAGATGCTCGAGATGGCGCTCGGCTCCACCGCCAAGTACGGCGAATCGCTGGAGGCGTTCTCCAACGACCTCGCCATCACCATCGACAAGCGTCGCATCCGCGAGCTGGTCGCCGCCCTCGTCACCGCGACGAAGGACGTCGGCGCAACGAACAAGACGCTCGAGGCGCGCCTGCGCGAGACCCGCGGCGAGATCGAGGTCCTCCGCGAGACCCTCGAGGCGGTGCGCATCGAATCCCTCACCGATCCCCTGACCGGCATCGCCAACCGCAAGCACTTCGAGGAGATGCTGGTCAAGACGCTCGACCAGGCGATCGTCGAGCGCGCGCCACTCGCGCTCATCGTCATCGACATCGACCACTTCAAGCGGTTCAACGACACCTACGGCCACCTCACCGGCGACCAGGTGCTGCGTCTCGTGGGCATGACCATGCGCGAGCAGGTCAAGACGAAGGCGACGCTCGCCCGCTTCGGCGGCGAGGAATTCGGCATCATCCTGCCCGACACCACCGTCGAGACCGCGCGCGCCGCCGCCGAGCGCGTGCGTACGAGCGTGATGAGCCGCGAGCTCGTGAAGCGCTCCACCGGCGAATCGCTCGGCAAGGTGACGATCTCGGTGGGCTGCGCCGGGGTGCGCAAGGGCGATACCGCGGTGTCCCTGCTCGAGCGCGCCGACCAGTGCATGTTCACCGCCAAGCGCGCCGGGCGCAACCGCACCGTCTGCGACACCGACGACGACTTCTCCGGCGCCCAGGAGACGCCCCAGGCCGAGGTCGCCTGAGGCGCGGCGCGAGGCGCCTCAGGCGCCCTGCACGACGAGCACGACATCGCGCCGGTGCGGCCGGTCGCGGTGCTCGACGAGATAGATCCCCTGCCAGGTCCCGAGCGCGAGCGCCCCGTCGAGGACGGGGAGGCCGAGCGACGCCCCCGTCAGCATCGCGCGCAGATGGGCGGGCATGTCGTCCGGCCCCTCCGACCGGTGGCGATAGGGCGCATCGCGTGGGGCGAGCCGGTCGAGCGCATCGACGAGGTCACGCGTCACGTCCGGATCGGCGTTCTCCTGGATCGCGAGCGATGCCGATGTGTGACGGCAGAAGATCGTCGCGAGCCCCTGCGCGATGCCGCTCTCACGCACGCCGGCCCGCACCTCGTCCGTGATCTCGACGAAGCCCTGCCCCCCGGTCTCCACCGTCATGGAGAACGCCGCCTGGCGCGTCATCGCGCCGGCGTGGAGCAATCGAGGAGCGTCGATCCCCGTTCGTCTCGCAGCCATCGCACCCACCTCTCCTGCGCATCCGTCGGTCCGAAGCGCTGCACCGGAACCCCGTCCGGGGCCCGTGCTTAGCCTAGGACCGAGACAGGAGGACCGCCATGAGCCGCCTCGCGCGTCATCGCATCGATCCACCGGAGTTCCTCGCCGCTGCGGAGCTCGCACCCGGCGGCCGCACGGCCGGGACCGGTCACGTGCCGCTCGACCCGACCGAGCCGCCGGCGCCGCTGCCTCCCGGCGGACGCCTGCCCAGCGAGGTGCCACCGCTCCCCGAGAAGGAAGAGCCCGGTGCCGACGGCGATCTCGACGGCGACCCGACCATCCGCGATCCCGGGCGCCGCATGCCGCCGGACCACCTTCCCGGCGGCCCGACGAACCCGAACCCGCACCACGCCGGTCGGCACGTGAGGACACCGTGATCGCCGAGACGGGACGCGCCCTCCCGAACGAGAGGCCAGGACGGGCCCGAGCGCGGACGGCCACTTCGTCGCGGACGGTTCCCGCATGCGACCGGCGCCGGCACGATCGCCGGCCGGTCAGGCCCGGAAGCGGCGCGCCGGGACACGCACGGACGCGAGCCGACGGCGGCGCTCCGGGATCACCTGCGCGAAGACCATGGTGATGAGAGCGAGCGCACCCGCGATCGTCGCGATCGCGCCGGGAAGCGCCGAGGCGCTCGCGGCGGCGGTCGCGGACGCGACGAGCGCCAGGACGAGGAACACGGCACTGAAGCGGATGAGCAGATCGCGGGTCATCGGTGGCCTCCTGCGGTACGCGTCAACGCGCATGCCACCGATTGGTTTCACGGCAGGCTCGGACGGACGTGACAGGCGTGCCGCGCATGCGAGAGAGCCGCGCGGTCCCCCCGCGCGGCTCTCGCTGGTCCCGTGAGGGCCGCGGCCGGCTCGCGTCAGCCGCTCGCCGCCTGCAGCGCGGCGCGGGTGATCCGGTCCGCGCCGAGGTCCTCGTCGCCGTCGACCGCGAGAAGCTGGGTCAGGCGCGAGCGCGCACGGTTGACGCGGCTCTTGATCGTGCCGACCGCGCAACCACAGATGTTGGCCGCCTCCTCGTAGGAGAACCCGGAGGCACCGACGAGCAGCAGCGCCTCGCGCTGGTCGGGCGGAAGGGTGGAGAGCGCCTCGCGAAAATCCTCGAAGTCGAGGCGCGCGCCCTGCTCGGGCTGCGCCTTCAGGCGCGCGGCGTAGGAGCCGTCGGCGTCCTCGACCTCGCGGCGGCGCTTGCGGTACTCGGAATGGAAGAGGTTGCGCAGGATCGTGAAGAGCCACGCGTTCAGGTTCGTGCCGCGCTCGAAGCGATCGATGTTCGACAGGGCGCGCAGCAGCGTGTCCTGGACGAGATCGTCGGCGCGGTCCACCTGTCCGGTCAACGAGATCGCGAACGCACGCAAGCTCGGAACGGCCGCGAGCAGGGCGTCGCGCAGCGCCGGTTCCGGCTGGGTCATCGCGAGTTCTCCGTCTTGTTCTGGCTGTCGAGCTGCGCCAGCAGGTCCTTGAAACGGTCGGGAACCGGCTGGTCCATCAGATCGGAATACATGGCTCGCAGCTGGTCGCCGATCCGGGACTGTATGGCCCGGTCGAGCCTCGGATCGGACGATACCGATCCAGGATCCCCACCCTGCACGCTCTCCGCACGCACCTCGCGCGTGCCGAGCTCGTGCCCCCCCGTGCCCTTGTTGACTTTCATTACGTGACCCTCATCCTCGAGGCGTGATAACGAGCGCTCGCGGGCCTCAACGCCCCGGGCGGGCGATGGGTTCCATCTTCGGGCGCGATCGGGAACCTTTCGCGGCACGGCGCGTTGACCGGCGACAGGACCAAAGCCGAACCGGCGACTCCACAAGGGGATATGCATGTCGACAGCCCAGCTCGTCGTCCAGTACCTGCCGTATCTGCGCCGCTATGCCCGTGCGCTCACCGGCAGCCAGCAGGCGGGCGACGCCTACGTCGCCGCGACGCTCGAGGCGCTCGTCAGCGAGCCCGAGACGATCGATCGCCAGGGCAACATCAAGGCCGACCTCTTCCGCGTCTTCACCCGCATCTGGAACTCGCTTTCCGTCAACGGCCGTGCGGAGGGCGTCGAGCGCGACCTGCCGGCCGAGGCGCGGCTCGGCCAGATCACGCCGCTGCCGCGGCAGGCGTTCCTGCTCTCCTCGCTCGAGGGTTTCTCGGAGGAGGAATCGGCCCGTGTCCTCGCCGTGCCGGTGGCCGAGGTCAGGTCGCTGGTCGAGGAGGCGGGTCGCGAGCTCGCCGCCGACATCGTCACCGACATCATGATCATCGAGGACGAGCCGCTGATCGCGATGGACCTCGAGGCGCTCGTCGAGGGCCTCGGGCACAACGTCACCGGCGTCGCGCGCACCCGCGGCGAGGCGCTGGCCCTCGCCGGCTCGAAGCGTCCCGGCCTGATCCTCGCCGACATCCAGCTCGCCGACGGGTCCTCCGGCCTCGACGCGGTGAACGACCTGCTCGACACGTTCCAGGTCCCGGTGATCTTCATCACCGCCTATCCCGAGCGCTTCCTCACCGGCGAGCGGCCCGAGCCCGCCTTCCTGATCGCCAAGCCTTTCCAGCCCGCGAACGTCTCGGCGGTGATCAGCCAGGCCTTGTTCTTCCAGCAGAGCGCGCACCGCCGCCGGCCGCAGCGCGCCTCCGCCTGAGCCCGGTATCACGAGACAGCGAACGAGGGGTCCCCAAGCGGGGCCCTTTTTTCGTGCGGATCGGCGTCCTCTCGATGCGCGTCGAAGGCATTCGCGGGGTGCTCGCAAAAAGAAACGGATCGGCCCGGCCGATCCGTCGAGAGTTTCTGGCCATCTTCAAGGGGAATGCAGGGAGGACCATCGGGCCAGGTGGTCGGTGAACCGACGCGTCGGCGAATCGTTCCGCCGGCGAAACCTTCTCGACGGTAAAGCTTTAACTTCGCAGGAACCACTCCGGACACCAAGAAGGGAATTTGTCTTGGTCGAAGGCACCGAAAATGTCGGCGGGCCTTTCTCCGGCTGCATCCTTCTCGCGGAGGACAGCGCCATCATCGCCCTCGACACTGCGGACACATTGCGCGAGCTAGGATTCGAGGAAGTGCTCGTCGCCCGCGACGCCGACGCCGCGCATACGCTGCTCGCAGCGCGGGCCGACCTGCGCGCCCTCGTCCTCGACCTCGACCTCGACGGCGAGAGCGGCACGCCGGTGGCGCGCGCCGCCCGCGCCGCGGGCGTCCCGGTCGTCGTCGCGTCGGGCCACGCCGATCCCGGGCCGGACCCGGCTTTCGTCGGCGCGCCGCTCCTGCGCAAGCCTTACACCTGGGAGGCGCTCGCCGCTGCGCTCGCGCGGGCGCTGACGCCGGCCTAGCCGGCGGGCCGGAACGGTGTGCGGGAACTCTGCTTCGGCTGCGCCGTTCCATGTTCCCGCAACCTCGAACGAGAGCGCGCCGGAGCAGGCGCGCGGCCGGAGTCCTCGGGATGCTGCGCCTCGCCGCGCTCCTCGTCGCGACCTACGTCGGCGCCTTCGTGCTCACCAGCGCGGTGACGTCGCCACACGAGCTGCGTACCGGCTGGGCGCGCCTAGCCGGGGCGACGCAGAGCCTCGTCTCGCTGCCGGCACGGGCCGAGGCGAAGGCGGAGGTCTCCGGGCGGGCGACCGGCGGCGCCCGCAAGTCCGCGGCGCTCGCGCGGCCGTCCGGACAGCCCGCGCACCCGCTCGACCTCGCGACGTCCGAGATCGTCCTCCTCGCGGGCGGCGCGCTCGCCTTGCTCGATGCAGAGGGGCGCATCGTCCTGCGGCACGATCCCGCAGGTCGGACGACGACGATCGCCCGCGGCACCAGCCTGCCGCGGCTCCTCGCCGCGCCCGCCGGCGACGCCCCGCGCCTTCCCGGTCCCCTGCCGCGTCGAGAGGTGGACCCGCCCCGCGAGGTCGATGCGCCGGAGGTCGATGGGCCGGACGAGACCCTCGCCGTCGGCTGCGAGAGCCCGGTGAGCCCGCTCGCGGGCGGAGGCCGCGCGGTCTCGGCACGCGCCCTGTGCCTCGCCTCGCTCTGACGTTCGCGCCGCCGCATACGCGCCCTGCCCGGCGATCGGCACCATTCGTTCATGTTGCAGCCATCCGGAGCGCTATAACGGTCCCGCGATGCGGCCCGCGAATCGCGGGGCGCGCCACGACCACGGCGGTGCGATGCGGCAAGGCTCCTTTTCCGGCTCCTTTCTCGGCCTCCTCGGGATGGCGATCTCCCTCCTCATGCCGGCGGCGGCTCTGGCGCAGGACGCGTGCACCCGCTACCGCACCGAGCTCGCGCAGATCGACGCCGGCGGCGGGCGCGACTACGGGGCGCTCGCGCGCCAGCAGGCGATCGAGCTCGAGCAGATGCGCCGCTACGTGCAGAGCCTCGATTGCGGCCGCTCGCGCTTCCTGATCTTCGGCGCGCCGACCTCCCCCGAATGCGCCGCCGCCGAGGAGCGGCTCGGCGCCATGGAGGCGAACTACCAGCGCCTGCTCGTCGAGTCCTCGCGCTCGGGCAACGAGCGTCGTGCCGCGCTCCTCTCGGCCATCGAGCAGTACTGCACACCTCGGCCGCCCGGAGGCGTCCCCGGTGGCCAGCCCGGCGTCTTCGACACCTGGATCGAGCCGACCGAGCCCTTCATGGACGGCCCCGGCTTCCCCGACGAGGCGCGGCCGATCGCCGGTCAGGCCGTGTGCGTGCGCACCTGCGACGGCTCGTTCTTCCCGCTCGCGAGCACGCCGCGCGACTCGCGCGAGGCGGGCGCCCTGTGCCAGGCACAGTGCCCGTCCGCCCCCACCGCCCTGTTCTACAAGCCGCAGGGCGCGCCGATCGAGCAGGCGATCTCCGCCGATGGCCAGTCCTACATGGCGCTGCCGAACGCGCTGGCCTTCCGCCGCTCGCACGACGCGGCCTGCTCCTGCCGCGTGCCGGGACAGAGCTGGTCGGAGGCACTGGCGCAGGCCGAGGCGCTCCTCGGCGGCGGCGCGGACATCGTCGACGAGGCCCGCGCCCGCGAGCTCTCGCAGCCGCGCGAGACCGCTCCGGCAGCCGCGACGCCGGTGCCCGGCGCGCCCGCCGTGCCGATCCCCTTTTTCGGGATCGCGGAGGGGGAATGGCGCGAGATCGAGACCCGGGAGGGCCGCCGGCGCGTGCGCGTCGTCGCGCCCGAGGTGATCCCCGCGCCCGACGCGTGAGGCGCCGCGCGGGGAGCCCGCCCTCAGGCGGTCTGCCCGGCGAGCCGCGCGGCGGCCGTCTCGCGGCCGATCAGCGGCAGCAGCGCGGCGAGCTCGGGGCCGTGGTCGCGCCCCGTGAGCGCCTTGCGCAGCGGCATGAACAGCGCGCGGCCCTTGGCACCCGTCGCCGCCTTCACCGCGTCCGTCCAGGCCTTCCAGGTGTCGCCGTCCCAGGGCTCCGGCGGGAGCGCCTCGGCGGCGCGGGCGCAGAAGGCGGCGTCCTCGATCGCGGGCGTCACCGGTCCCGCGACGACGTCCCACCAGTCCCGCGCCTCGCGCAGCGTGCCGAGATTGCCGCGCACCGCCTCCCAGAAGGCCGCACCGCCCCCGACGGCCATGGCCGCGAGCCGCCCCTCGACTGCCTCGAACGGCGTCTCGTGCACGATCCGGGCGTTGAGCGCGGCGAGCTCCGCCTCGTCGAAGCGGGCGGGCGCGCGCGACACGTGCGCGAGGTCGACGAGGGCGGCGAGCTCCTCCAGCGACGCGACCGGGCGCACCGCGTCCGACGAGCCGACCAGCACCGCCAGCGCGGCGACCGCGAGCGGCTCGAGCCCCGCCTCGCGCAGGCCCCTCAGCGACAGGTGCCCGAGACGCTTGGAGAGCCCTTCGCCGCTCGCCGTCGTGAGCAGGTTGTGGTGGCCGAAGGCGGGGACCGGGTGACCCAGCGCCTCGAGGATCTGGATCTGCACCGCCGTGTTGGTGACGTGATCCTCTCCGCGCACCACGAGCGTCACCCCGAGCGAGGCATCGTCGACGACGGAGGGCAGCGTGTACAGGTAGCTGCCGTCCTCGCGCACGAGCACGGGATCGGACAGCGAGCCGCAGTCCACGCTCACCTCCCCGCGCACGCGGTCGTCCCAGGCGACGGCGCGATGGTCGAGCCGGAAGCGCCAGTGCGGCCGGCGGCCCTCGGCCTCGAGCCGCACGCGGTCCGCATCCGAGAGGGCGAGGGCGGCACGGTCGTAGATCGGCGGCAGGCCGCGGGCGAGCTGGAGGCGGCGCTTGCGCTCGAGCTCGTCCTGCGTCTCGAAGCAGGCGTAGAGGCGCCCCGCCGCGCGCAGCCGTTCCGCCGCCGCGTCGTAGAGCCCGATTCGATCGGACTGGCGCACGGTGACGTCCGGCGCGATGCCGAGCCAGGCGAGGTCCGCGACGATGGCCTGCGCGTACTCATCCCTGGAGCGCTCGCGATCGGTGTCGTCGAGGCGCAGCACGAAGGTGCCGCCCTCCCGGCGCGCCAGGAGCGCGTTGAGGAGCGCGGTTCGGGCGTTGCCGATGTGCAGGAGGCCCGTCGGCGAGGGGGCGAAGCGCAGAACGGGGGCGGGCGGGGTGGACGACGTCATGCGCCTCCTCTACCCCGTGGCGCGGCGGGGCACAAACGCCGTGCGCGTGCTATGGTCGCGCCGATCGAAGGAGACGACATGGACGAGGTACGCGAGAAGCGCCCGCGGGGCATCCCCCTGCACGGACCGGAGGAGTTCGTGGCCATGCGCCGCGCCGGCCGGCTCGCGGCGGCGACGCTCGACTTCATCGCCGCCCACGTCCGCCCGGGCGTCTCCACCGGCGATCTCGACCGGCTGTGCGAGACCTACATGCGCGACCACGGCGCGGTGCCCGCGACGATCGGCTTCCACGGCTACGCCCACGCGACCTGCATCTCCGTGAACCACGTCGTCACCCACGGCGTGCCCGACGACGGGAAGATCCTGGCGGAGGGCGACATCCTCAACATCGACGTGACCCCGATCCTCGACGGCTGGCACGGCGACACGAGCCGCATGTTCACGGTGGGCGAGCCCTCGGTGAAGGCGCGCCGCCTCGTCGCGGCGGCCCACGAGGCGATGATGGCGGGGATCGCGCAGGTGCGCCCCGGCGCCACGCTCGGCGACGTCGGCGCCGCGATCGAGGCGGTTGCGAAGGCCAAGGGCTACACGATCGTGCGCGAGTTCTGCGGCCACGGCCTCGGCCGCGCCTTCCACGCCCCGCCGGAGGTGCTCAGCTACGGCCTGCCCGGCCGGGGCGTGCGGCTCGAGCCCGGCATGTTCTTCACCGTCGAGCCGATGCTCAACGCCGGCCGCGCCGAGGTGAAGACGCTCGCCGACGGCTGGACCACCGTGACCCGCGACCGCTCGCTCTCGGCCCAGTTCGAGCACTCGGTGGGCGTCACCGAGGACGGCGTGGAGATCTTCACGCTGCCGGGGTGAGGTCGCCGCGAGCCCTCTCCGTTCCCTGTACCTGTCCTTCCCCCACAGGGAAGGAAAAGCGCCTGCCTCGACTCCCGATACCGCTTCCGAAACCTCGAACACAGTTCGAACTGAGCCGCTCCCCGTCAGCGCCAGTCTCCCCGCGCCGCCTGGACGAGGGCGAGCGCCGCGACGGCGGCGGTGTCGGCGCGCAGGATGCGCGGGCCGAGGGAGAGGCGCACGATGCGCTCGCGTGCGAGCAGCGCCTCACGCTCGGCGGGGTCGAAGCCGCCCTCCGGGCCGATCAGCACGGCGAGCGGCCCCTCCGGCGCGGCGGCCAGCGCGGCGAGCGGGTCGGATATGGGGGCGTCCTCGTCGCAGAACACGAGCACCCGCTCGGGCTCCAGCGCCGCGAGCGCCGCGTCGAGCTTCGCCTCCTCGTGCACCGGCGGCAGCGCCAGGACGCCGCACTGCTCGGCGGCCTCGATCACGTTGGCGCGCATGCGCTCGAGGTTGACGCGGGCCGCCTGGGTGCGGCGCGTGAGCACGGGCCGCAGCGAGCCCGCGCCCATCTCCACGGCCTTCTGCGCCATGTAGTCGAGCCGGGCGTGCTTGAGCGGCGCGAACAGCCAGGCGAGGTCCGGCGCGGGCGCTTGCGGGCGGACCTGCGCCAGCGCGAGCAGGGTCGCGCTCTTGCGGCCTTCCGGCTGGACCTGCGTGCGCCATTCCCCGTCGCGGCCGTTGAAGACGAGCACGTCCGCGCCCGCGCCGAGCCGCAGCACGTTGAGCAGGTAGTTCGCCTGCGCCCGCTCGAGGACGATCCGCGCGCCGAGCGCGAGGGGCGCGTCGATATGGAGGCGCGGGGCGGCGAAGTCGTAGGCGGCCAAGGTCCGGCTCCGGCGGTCGGTGGAACGAGAGGCGGGCGGGCGGGCGGCAATCTCGCCACATTGGCGTGGTGTCGATGCCGCGTGTCCGCGACGGCGCGCGCGCTGGCGCGCCGGTACGGGATCTGGTATCTCGCGGACGATGCGTTGATGCAAGCAAGCGAGCGCGCTCACCCGCGCGCGAGGGGCAGGGGCGGACGGCTCCTGGCGAGGACCATGGCGACGAGGATCCGGATCTCCATCGCGACGCTCTCCAAGGGGGCTCTCCCCCGGGCGGCGCTCACGGTCGCGCTCGCGCTCTGCGGGGCGGCGTCGATGCTGGCGCCGACAGCGGCGCGCGCGCAGGCGAACGTCTGCGGCGCCGTCGGCCCGCTGCTGGAGGAGCGCCGCTCCATCGTCCAGCGCCTGGAGGCGCTCGGCGAGGAGAACGTCGACCCGCGCCCGGCCTGCTCGGCGCTGCGCGCGCTCCAGGAGAACGGGCAGAAGCTCGTCGACTTCATCGACGAGAACCAGGCCTGGTGCCAGATCCCCAACGACTTCGCCCAGAACGTCCGCCAGGACCACGAGCGCGTCGGGGGCATGCGCGCGGACGCCTGCCGCGTCGCCGCGCAGATCAACGACGCCGAGCGCCAGGCCCGCGAGGCGGCCGAGTCGAACCAGTTCGGCGGGCCGGGCCTCACCGGCCGCTTCCCGATCCCGCAGGGCGCGCTGTGATCCGCCGTGCGTAGAGGGGGGCTCTTCCGCGGCGGGGCGGACCGATCGCTGCCGGACGCCGTCACCGGCCATTGGGCGGACCGGATCGCGCCGGTCTCCGCGCGTCCCTACCTGCGTCTCGCCCGGATCGAGCGGCCGATCGGCTGGTGGCTCCTCCTGCTGCCGTGCTGGTGGTCCGCCGCCCTCGCGGCGCTCGCCGCCGGCGCGCCCTACCCCGACCCCTGGCACCTCGCCCTGTTCCTGATCGGCGCCGTGGCCATGCGCGGCGCCGGCTCGACCTACAACGACATCGTCGACCGCGATCTCGACGCCCGCGTCGCCCGCACCCGCGACCGCCCGCTGCCGTCGGGCCGGGTGAGCCTCGCGGGCGCCACCGCCTTCGTGCTCGCCCAATGCGCGGTCGGCCTCGCGGTGCTGCTCCAGCTCAACTGGTTCGCGGTCGCGACCGGCTTCGCCTCGGTGGCGATCGTGCTGACCTATCCGTTCATGAAGCGGGTGATCTGGCTGCCGCAGGTGGTGCTCGGCCTGTGCTTCTCCTGGGGGGCGCTGATGGGCTGGGCGGCGGCCTTCGGCGCGCTGTCGCTCGCGCCCGTGCTGCTCTACGTCGCGGCCATCGCCTGGGTCGTGGGCTACGACACGATCTACGCGCTCCAGGACATCGAGGACGACGAGATCGCCGGCATCAAGTCATCCGCTCGCCTCTTCGGCGCGCGGGTGCGGCTCGCGATCGGCGTGTGCTACGCCGCCTGCATCGTGCTGATGGTGGGCGCGCTGGCGCAGGTCGGCGTCGGCCCCCTCGCCTGGGCGGGCCTCGCCGCCTTCGCGGCGCACCTCGCCTGGCAGGTCGCGACCCTCGACCCCTCCGACGGCCGCCGTTCGCTGATTCTGTTTCGCGCCAACCGCGACGCCGGGCTCATCCTGTTCGCCGGCATGGTGCTCGACGCGCTTCTGGCGTGAGGCGACGGGGTGCCGCAGGCGATCCGGCGCCCCATATCCGTCTTCATGCGCGCCACCGACATCCTCACCCTCACGCCCCAGGGCCTCTACTGCCCGGTGGGCGGCTTCCACGTCGATCCGATGCGACCGGTCGACAGGGCGCTCGTGACGCACGGCCATTCGGACCACGCCCGCTCCGGGCACGGCGCGGTGCTCGCGACCTCCGAGACGCTGGCGATCATGGCCGCGCGCTACGGCGCGGATTTCGCGGGGGCGACGCAGGCGGCGGCGCTGGGCGAGACGATCCGGCAGGGCGACGTGTCCGTGCGCTTCGTGCCGGCCGGCCACGTGCTCGGCTCCGCGCAGATCGTGATCGAGGCGGGCGGCACGCGGCTCGTGGTCTCGGGCGACTACAAGCGCGGCCGGGACCCGACCTGCCTGCCGTGCGAGATCGTGCCCTGCGACGTCTTCATCACCGAGGCGACCTTCGGCCTCCCCATCTTCCGCCACCCCGACGCGCGGGCGGAGGTGGACAAGCTCCTCGCCTCGCTGACGCTCTTCCCCGAGCGCGCGCATCTGGTGGGCGCCTACGCGCTCGGCAAGGCGCAGCGCGTGATGGCGCTCCTGCGCGAGGCCGGCTGGGATCGGCCGATCTGGGTCCACGGCGCCATGGAGAAGCTGTGCGCGCTCTACGCCGATCTCGGCGTCGACCTCGGCGAGATCGTCAAGGTACAGCCCGGCGACCGGGCGAAGCTCGCCGGCGAGGTGATCCTCTGCCCGCCCTCCGCCATCCAGGAGGTCTGGGCCCGCAAGTTCCCCGACCCCGTCGCCGCCTTCGCCTCGGGCTGGATGAGGGTGCGGGCGCGGGCGCGGCAGAAGGGGGTGGAGCTGCCGATGGTGATCTCCGACCATTGCGACTGGGACGACCTCACGCGCAGCATCCTGGAGACGGGCGCCGGCGAGGTCTGGGTCACGCACGGGCAGGAGGACGCGCTGGTGCACTGGTGCGGGACGATGGGGATTTCCGCGCGGCCGCTGCACATGCTGGGATATGGGGACGAGGGGGAGGACACCGCGGACGGCGCCGTGCCGGCGGCGCAGGGCGAGGCTTCGTCGTGAACGCCTTCGCCGCCCTCCTCGACCGGCTCGTCTACGAGAGCCGCCGCAATGCCAAGATCCGGCTCATCGCCGACTATCTCCGCGCGACGCCGGACCCCGAGCGCGGCTTCGCCCTCGCGGCGCTCACCGGCGAGCTGTCGTTTCGCGAGGCCAAGCCGAACCTGATCCGGGCGCTCATCCAGGAGCGTTGCGACCCGGTCCTCTTCGAGATGTCCTATTCCTATGTCGGCGATCTCGCCGAGACGACGGCGCTCCTGTGGCCGGCGCCGATGATGGAGGCGTCCGAACCGCCGCGGGTCTCCCCTCTCCCTCGTGGAGAGGGGCCGGGGGTGTGGGGCGTGCAGGACGGGGCGACGCCGTCGATGCGGGCCGAGCGCGCCGGCATTCATGCCGAGCTCGATCCTGAACGCCCCCCACCCCCAACCCCTCCCCACGAGGGGGAGGGGAGCGCGTCACGCATGCCGCCGCGGGTGGTCGAGAACGCGAGCCGTGTCGAGGCCGGCACGGCGTCGAAGGCGGTACCGGAACCGCCGCGGGTCTCCCCTCTCCCTCGTGGAGAGGGGCCGGGGGTGTGGGGCGTGCAGGACGAGGCGGCGCCGTCGATGCGGGCCGAGCGCGCGGGCATCGATGCCGAGATCGATCCTGAACGCCCCGCACCCTCCACCCCTCCCCACGAGGGGGAAGGGAGCGCGTCGCGCATGTCGCCGACGTCGGGCCACAATCGCCCCCCGCCGCCCTCTCTCTCCGAGGTCGTCGAGACCCTCGCCACGACCTCCAAGTCCGACCTCCCCGCGCGCCTCGCCGCTCTGCTCGACGCGCTCGACGAGACCGGGCGCTGGGCGCTCTTGAAGCTGATCACGGGGAGCCTGCGCATCGGCGTCTCCGCGCGCCTCGCCAAGACGGCGCTCGCCTCGCTCGGCGAGATGGAGCCCGACGCGATCGAGGAGGTCTGGCACGGTCTCGCGCCGCCCTACCTCGACCTGTTCGCGTGGGTGGAGGGGCGCGGCCCGCGGCCGGTGTCGCGCGATCCCGCGCCGTTCCGTCCGCCGATGCTCGCCCATCCGCTCGAGCTGGAGGACATCGGGACGCTCGATGCCGACGCCTTCGCCGCGGAATGGAAGTGGGACGGCATCCGCGTCCAGGCCGTGTCGTTCGACGGGACGACGCGGCTCTACTCGCGCACCGGCGAGGACGTCTCGGGCGCCTTCCCGGACCTGGTGGCGGCGCTCGCCGGCATGGAGGCCGCGATCGACGGAGAGCTGCTCGTGCTGATCGACGGGCGCGTGCAGAGCTTCAACGTCCTCCAGCAGCGGCTCAACAGGAAGGCCGTCTCCAACGCCCTGATGACGAAGCACCCCGCCCACCTGCGCGCCTACGACCTCCTGGCGGAGAGCGGAGAGGACCTGCGCGCCCTGCCCTTCGCCGAGCGCCGCGCGCGGCTCGAGGCCTTCGTCGCGCGCCGCGCGCGACCCGAGACCTTCGTCGGGCGCCTCGACCTCTCCCCCCTCGTGCCCTTCGCCGACTGGGATGCGCTGACCGCCGCGCGCGCGGACCCCGCCGCCCACGGCGCCGGTGTGGACGCCGACGCGGTCGAGGGCGTCATGGTCAAGCGCGCCGACAGCCCCTACGTGCCCGGCCGGCCCAAAGGCCTGTGGTTCAAGTGGAAGCGCGAGCCCTACACGGTCGACGCCGTGATGATGTACGCCCAGCGCGGGCACGGGAAGCGCTCGTCCTTCTACTCGGACTACACGTTCGGCGTCTGGCGCACCGGCGCGGGCGGTGGGGAGGAACTGGTTCCGGTCGGCAAGGCCTATTTCGGCTTCACGGACGCCGAGCTCGCCCAGCTCGACCGCTTCGTGCGCAACAACACGGTCAACCGCTTCGGCCCCGTGCGCGAGGTGACGCACACCACGGAGACGGGCCTCGTGCTCGAGATCGCCTTCGAGGGCCTGCAGCGCTCGACCCGCCACAAGTCCGGCGTGGCGATGCGCTTCCCCCGAGTCTCGCGCATCCGCTGGGACAAGCCCACCGCGGAAGCGGACCGGCTGGAGACGCTGGAGGCGATCCTGGCCAAGGGCGAGACGGAGCAGCACCCGACGGGGGAGTGAGGCGCCTCCCGCCCCCCGGATCCTCCCCTGCGGAGAGGAGGCGTGCGCCCGCCCCTGCGTCCCTCGCTCCCACCCCGCTCCCCTTGGCTAACCCCCCGGTCGCTGCTATCTCCCGATCACGCTAGCTCATCGGCGCGCGACGGCGTGCCCGGCCTGGATGACCATGACCCGCGAGACCCTCGAGAACATTCGCAACTTCTCCATCGTCGCGCACATCGACCACGGCAAGTCGACGCTCGCGGATCGCCTGATCCAGCTGACCGGCACCGTGTCCGAGCGCGACATGCAGGAGCAGATGCTCGACTCGATGGACATCGAGCGCGAGCGCGGCATCACGATCAAGGCGCAGACGGTCCGGCTGGAGTACCTCGCCAAGGACGGCAAGACCTACATCCTCAACCTGATGGACACGCCCGGGCACGTCGACTTCGCCTACGAGGTCTCGCGCTCGCTCAAGGCCTGCGAGGGCTCGCTCCTCGTCGTCGACGCCTCGCAGGGCGTGGAGGCGCAGACGCTCGCCAACGTCTACCAGGCGCTCGACGCCGACCACGAGATCGTGCCCGTCCTCAACAAGGTCGACCTGCCCGCCGCCGAGCCGGAGCGCGTCAAGGAGCAGATCGAGGACGTGATCGGGCTCGACGCGTCGCAGGCCGTGCCGATCTCGGCCAAGACCGGGCTCGGCGTCGACCTCGTGCTCGAGGCCATCGTCGAGCGCCTGCCGGCGCCCAAGGGCGACCGCGAGGCGCCGCTAAAGGCGATGCTCGTCGACAGCTGGTACGACCCCTATCTCGGCGTGATCGTGCTCGTGCGCGTCATGGACGGTGTCATGCGCAAGGGCATGGGCATCAAGATGATGGGCGCCGACGCCGAGTACGAGATCGATACGATCGGCGTGTTCCGGCCCAAGATGCAGAAGCTCGACGAGCTCGGCCCGGGCGAGGTCGGCTTCATCACCGCCGCCATCAAGGAGGTCGCGGACACCCGTGTCGGCGACACCATCACCGAGACCAAGCGCCCGACCACGCAGATGCTGCCCGGCTTCAAGCCGGCTCAGCCGGTGGTGTTCTGCGGCCTCTTCCCCGTCGACGCCGCCGACTTCGAGGACCTGCGCGCGGCCATGGGGCGGCTTCGCCTCAACGACGCGAGCTTCTCCTACGAGATGGAGAGCTCGGCGGCGCTCGGCTTCGGCTTCCGCTGCGGCTTCCTCGGGCTCCTCCACCTCGAGATCATCCAGGAGCGGCTCGAGCGCGAGTTCAACCTCGACCTGATCTCGACCGCGCCCTCGGTAGTCTACAAGCTCGTCCTGCGCGACGGGGAGACGCTGGAGCTGCACAATCCGGCCGACATGCCGGACGTCATGAAGATCGAGACGATCGAGGAGCCCTGGATCCGCGCCACGATCCTCACGCCCGACGAGCATCTCGGCGCGGTGCTCAAGCTCTGCCAGGACCGCCGCGGCGTGCAGATCGACCTGAACTACGTCGGCAAGCGCGCCATGGTCGTCTACGACCTGCCTCTCAACGAGGTGGTGTTCGACTTCTATGACCGGCTGAAGTCGATCTCGCGCGGCTACGCCTCGTTCGACTACCAGATCACCGACTATCGCGAGGGCGACCTCGTGCGCATGTCGATCCTGGTCAACGGCGAGCCGGTCGATGCGCTCTCGATGCTCGTCCACCGCAGCCGGGCCGAGGCCCGCGGGCGGGTGATGTGCGAGAAGCTCAAGGACCTGATTCCGCAGCATCTCTTCCAGATCCCGATCCAGGCCGCGATCGGCGGCAAGATCATCGCCCGCGAGACCATCCGCGCGTTGAGGAAGGACGTCACCGCCAAGTGCTACGGCGGCGACGTCTCGCGCAAGCGCAAGCTCCTCGACAAGCAGAAGGAGGGCAAGAAGAAGATGCGCCAGTTCGGCCGCGTGGAGATCCCGCAGGAAGCGTTCATCGCCGCCCTGAAGATGGACGGCTGAGGCCGGAGACCCCGGAGAGGGGCTGCCGAGCCGGGCTCACCCCGGCTCGCCGCGGGCCAGGTCGGCGCGGATCGAGAGCGGCCGGTCCTCGTGCAGCAGGCGCCGGTAGACCTGGTAGTTCTCCATCACGCGCTGAACGTAGTTGCGCGTCTCCGGGTAGGAGATCATCTCCACCCAGTCGATGGGGTCGACGCCGCCGCCGCGCGGGTCGCCGAAGCGCTGGATCCAGCGCGTCACCGCCCCGCCGCCGGCATTGTAGGCGGCGAACACCAGGATGTAGGAGCCGCCCCAACGCTCGATCAGCTCGGCGAGGTGCGCCGAGCCCAGCGTGGCGTTGTAGGACGGATCCGACAGGAGCCGCTCCGGCGCATAGGCGAGGCCGAAGCGTCGGGCCGTCGCCCGCGCGGTGGCGGGCATCAGCTGCATCAGGCCCCGCGCGCCGGCATGCGACACCGCCTGCGGATGGAAGGCGCTCTCCTGGCGCGCGATGGCGTAGACCAGCGCCGGATCGACCGCGTCCGTCGCCGGCTCGAAGGGCGGGATGCCGAGCGTCGGGTAGGCGTAGACGTCGAGCGGCAGGCCGCGGCTCACCGCCGCGCGCCCCAGCGCCAGGAGCCCGCGCGCATCGCCGCGCTCCGCCGCCGCCTCGCCGAGCGCCGCAACCAGCGCGGGATCGTCGAGCGTATCGCCCAGGCCCCAATAGAGCGGGATCGTGCGCTCCGAGAAGCCCGCCTCGTGGAGCAGCGCGATGGCGCGCGCCGCCGGCACGTCCTCCAGCCGCTCGCGGGCCGCCGCGAGGTCGAGCCCCTCGGGCCGGCGCAGCGGCAGGCGCGTCTCGCCGAGCTCCTCGAGGGCGAGCTGGCCGTAGTACGAGATCGGGTGCTCCCCGGCGGCCCGATAATGCTCCCGCGCCGCCTCCGCATCCCCCGCCGCCGCCGCGGCGCGGCCACGCCAATAGGCGATGCGGGCGATCGAGATCGGCAGCGTCGCCTCCTCGGCGGCGCGGGCGAAGTGGCCGGCGGCGACCTGCGGCGCGTCGAGGAAGCGCAGCGCGATCCAGCCCGCGGTCCATTCCGCCTCGATGATCTCGGCCGGCGATTCCGCCGCGTGGTTGGCGGCGATGGCGTAGGCGCGGGCGCTGTCGCCGGCCTCCAGCGTCGAGCGCGCGACGATGCGCCGCTCGTTCCACCACGCGTCCCCGTCGATCAGGAGCCCGAGCTCCCGCGGCGCCCCGGCGAGGAGGCGTGCCGCCTCGTCGTAGCGCTCCGCGTAGCGCAGGTGCTTGAGCCGCGAGTAGAGCACCGACGGCTCCGCCTGCAGCCGCGCGGGGAGCGCGTCGAGCGTCGCGCCGGCGTCGCGGGCGCGGGCGACGACCGCGCGGCGCGTCTCGATCAGGAGCTCGAGGTCCGCGCGCGCCTCGTCGGGAAAGCGCGCGAGCATGCGCCGCGCGCCCGTCCAGTCCTCTCTGAAGAGGTAGCGCTCGAAGCGCACCCGATGGTCCGCGAGCGTCAGCGCCGCCCCGAACTCCGCCTCGAGCGCCGCCTCCTCGGCGGTCCCCAGCCGCGTGTCGCGCCAGGTCGCGCGGGCGAGCGCGCGGGCGTCCGCCTCGGCGCCGTCGGCGCGGAAGGCGCGCGCGAGCGCCACCGCGCCCTCGGCGGTGCGCGGCCTCTCGCTCGCGAAGAAGGCGATCGTCGGCTCCGGACGCGCCGGGTCGGCGAAGAGCGCCTCCTCGGCTCTCCGGCGGGCGACGCCCCTCTCCGGCCAGCCGGGATTGTCGCTCAGGAAGGCGGAGAGGCGGGCGAAGTCGCGCACCGCGCCGGCCCGGATCGCCAGCCACTCGCCGGCGACCCGCGCGGCGGGATCGCCGGCGACGATCGTCTCCCAGGCGGCGGCGAGCGTGTCGCCGAGCAGGATCCGCCCGTCGGCATAGGCGTTCAGCATCTCGGTGAGCGCCACGCGCCGCGGGTCGATCTCCGCCACCGCCCGAACGATCGCCTCGGCGTCCTCGGGCGTCGCCGCCGGCTCCTCGAGCGCCGGGCGGTCGGGACGCGGCGGGGGCAGCGGCGTCGCGGCGAGCGCCGCGGGCGCGCCGCCGAGGATGGCGCTCCCGAAGATCGAGCCACCGAGGATCGCTCCGGCGAAGGCCGAAGCGAGGGAGGAAGCGCCGAGAAGGCCGCGTTTGCGCGGGCGCCGTCCGCGCGCTATGTGTGTGCCCCCGCTCGGCGCCCCGCGCCGCGCGGACCTCCCCGCATCGTCCGGAGCGTCACCATGCCCGCCCATGCCGTCCTCTCTCGCATTCGCGGCTCGATTCCCGCCATGGTCACGCCCTTCAAGGACGGCGCCCTCGACGAGGAGGCGCTGCGGTCCCACGTCGAGTGGCAGATCGAGAACGGCTCCTCCGGCCTCGTCCCCGTGGGCACGACCGGCGAGAGCCCCACCCTCTCCCACGACGAGCACAAGCGCGTCGTCGAGATCACCGTCGCGCAGGCGAAGGGCCGCGTTCCCGTGATCGCCGGCGCGGGCTCGAACTCCACCGCCGAGGCGATCGATTTCGCGCGCCACGCCGAGCGCGCCGGTGCGGACGTGCTGCTCGTGGTGACGCCGTATTACAACAAGCCGACGCAAGAGGGCCTCTATCAGCATTTCAAGGCGATCGACGCCGCCGTCGGGATCCCGATCCTGATCTACAACATCCCGGGCCGGTCCGTCATCGACATGTCGGTGGAGACCATGGCACGTCTCTACGAGCTTCCCAACATCGCCGGCGTCAAGGACGCGACCGCCAGCATGGTGCGGGTGAGCCAGCAACGCGCCGTGCTCGGTCCCGACTTCGTACAGCTTTCTGGCGAAGATTCGACGGCGCTCGGGTTCAACGCCCATGGCGGCCACGGCTGCATCTCGGTGACGGCGAACGTCGCACCGCGGCTGTGCGCCGATTTCCAGGAGGCGAGCCTCGTGGGCGACGCGGCCACCGCGCTGAAGCTGCACGATCGCCTCTTCCCGCTGCACCAGGCGCTGTTCGTCGAAACCAACCCGACCCCGGCGAAGTTCGCCCTGTCCGTGCTCGGCCGAATGTCCGACGAGGTCCGCCTGCCGCTCGTGCCCGCCTCGCCGGCGGCGCGGGAGGCGGTGCGCGCGGGCATGCGCGCGGCCGGGCTGATCAACACCTGAGAGCCAGATGGCGCAGAAGAACGCCCATTCCCACCGCGTCGTCGCCGACAATCGCAAGGCGCGGTTCAACTATGCGATCTCGGACACCTACGAGGCCGGCATCGTGCTGACCGGCACGGAGGTGAAGTCGCTGCGCTCGGGCAAGGCGACGATCGGGGAGAGCTATGCCGGCCCCTCGGGCGAGGAGCTGATGCTCTACAACGCCTACATTCCCGAGTACCTGCAGGCGAATCGCTTCAACCACGAGCCGCGCCGGCCGCGCAAGCTGCTGCTCCACCGCCGCGAGATCGACAAGCTGCTCGGCGCCACCCAGCGCGAGGGCTACACGGTCATCCCGCTGCGGATCTACTTCAACGAGCGCGGGCGCGCGAAGGTCGAGCTCGGGCTGGGCAAGGGCAAGAAGCTGCACGACAAGCGCGAGACCGAGAAGAAGCGCGACTGGGACCGCGAGAAGGCGCGCATCCTCAAGGGCGCGTGACGCGCCCCGCGGATGCGCCCGGTCAGAGCGGCCCCCCGGGCTCCGCACGCGGCGGGTCCCCTCGCGCGGTGGCGATGGAGTCGACGAGGCCCCATTCCAGAGCCGCCTGCGCATCCATGAAGCAGTCGCGATCCAACGTCGCCTCGACCTCCTCCGGGGTCCGGCCGCAATGCTTCGCGTAGAGAGCGTTGATGCGCTCCTTGAGGCGCTTGCTCTCCTCGGCGTGCCGCATGATGTCGGTGACCTGCCCCTGATAGCCGCCGGACGGCTGGTGCACGAGGATGCGCGCGTTCGGCAGCGTCGCGCGCCGGCCCGCGGCCCCTGCCATCAGCAGGAACGAGCCCATCGAGCAGGCCGTCCCCATGCACAGGGTCGCCACGGGGCTGCTGATGAATTGCATCGTGTCGTAGATCGCCAGTCCCGCGGTGACGACGCCGCCGGGGGAGTTGATGTACAGCGCGATCTCCCGGCGCGGGTTCTCCGCCTCGAGGAACAGCAGCTGTGCGCAGACCAGAGCGGCCATGCCGTCCTCGATCTGCCCGTTCAGGAAGACGATTCGCTCACGCAGGAGGCGCGAGTAGATGTCGAAGGCGCGCTCGCCCCGGCTCGAGGTCTCGACGACCATGGGGACGAGATTCATCGTGTCGCGCATCGCGCAACTCCTCTTCGTGTCGGCGATGTGGGATGCGGCCGAGATCCCGCCTCCCGGCGGCGGGCGGAGACCGCGTGCCGGGCGAGACGGTGCCGATCGGGCGCGTCGAGACGGGTTCAGCCGCGGTCCGGCGCCGTTCAGGCGGCGCGGGCCATGGGGGCGTGTGTCGCGCAGGCGTTGGCGTTGGCCGCGCGAGGAGGCGTCCGCGCATGACGCGTGTGGGTCACGCGCAGGCGTGCTCCACCGTCGGGCAGAGGCTCGAGATCGAACGCCACGAGCCCCGGCGGCTCACCGCGCTCGATCCAGTCGTAGAGGATGCGCGTGCGCGGCTCGACCTCGACGATCCGGATCGAGACCGCGCCGGCCAGTCCCCGCGTGGCGCCGTCGAGACACAGGACGTCGGGATCCGACACGTCCTGCACGAGCGGCAGCAGCCACTCGGCGACGAGCTCCGGGATCGTCAGGGCGCGCCAGATCTTCTCGATCGGCGCGCCGAGATCGCGCTCGACCACGACCTCGTCGGTCTCGTCCGGTGTCATTGATCCATCTCCGATAGGAGGCGCTTGAGCGCGTCGATGCGCTGCGGCCAGAAGGCGCTGTATCGCAGGAGCCAAGCCTGGAGCGGCCGCAGGCCCTCGGGCGCGAGGCTGTAGCGCACCTGCCTGCCTTCCCGCCGCTCGCGCAGGAGCCCGGCGGTGCGCAGGACCGCGAGGTGCTGCGAGACGGCCGGTTGCGAGATCGAGAGGCCCGCGCGCAACTCGGTGGCGTTCGCATCCCGCGTCGCCAGGCGCTCCAGGAGGAGGCGCCGGGTCGGATCCGCGATGGCTCGGAAGACGTCGGTCTCGTTCATGCGGGAATGATAAGCACAGACTTATGATTCGTGCAAGCATCCGCCTGCGCCGTCATGGGCGATCCACACCGTCTCCGGACCGGGGGTATGCGCGGTCCGAAGGCGAACGAAAAAGGGGCGCCACCGTGGTGACGCCCCCCCCGTCCTCCAGCCTCGGACCCGCATCAATCCTCGTAGTCCTCTTCCTCGTCGACCCGACCGGCGCCGCCGCCGATCGGGCCCTGGCCCTGGCGGATGCCGTAGCGGCGCTCGAGGCCCGGGCCGCCGCTCGGGCCACCCTGCTGGAAGCGCGCGGGACGGTCGGCATGGTCCCGCACCGGCCGGTCGGCGGGGTCGCGGCCGATCTTCGGCAGGAGGTGGGCGAGGTCGATGAACTCGTCCGCCTGCCGGCGCAGCTCGTCGGCCACCATGGGCGGCTGGGTCGAGATGGTCGAGACCACGGACACCCGCACGCCCTTGCGCTGCAGCGCCTCGACGAGCGAGCGGAAGTCGCCGTCACCCGAGAAGAGCACGATGTGGTCGACCTTGTCGGCGAGCTCGAGCGCGTCGATGCACAGCTCGATGTCCATGTTGCCCTTGACCTTGCGGCGCCCCGTCGAATCGACGAACTCCTTCGTCGGCTTGGTGACGACGCGATAGCCGTTGTAGTCGAGCCAATCGATCAGCGGGCGGATGGACGAATATTCCTGATCTTCGACGAGCGCCGTGTAGTAGAACGCGCGCAAGAGGTAGCCGCGCGTCTGGAATTCCTTCAGGAGACGCTTGTAGTCGATATCGAAGCCGAGGGTCTTCGTCGTGGCATAGAGATTGGCGCCGTCGATGAACACGGCAATACGTTCTTGATCTCTCATGGCTGAAATCTCTCCAATGACAATCGAGCGACCCGAGACGAATTCGCGATCGTATGAAATCGTTAGGCCCCTCGGCTGGGGGAACTTCCGCAACGGCAGCCCCGTCACGGCGGACGCGGAGACATACCGGCGCGAATAGACGCGCGCCGCGGTTCCGAGTCAAGGCGCGCGCGTCGTCGTTCCGGCTGCCGCCGCCCCGGCCCGCGCTCCTCGGGCCTCGGCCCCTCAGCTCTCGCCGCGCAGCGCCGCGGCGTAGGCGGCCACCGCGCTCTCGAAGCCCATCGTCAGCGCGTCCGCCGTCAGCTCATGGCCGATCGACGCCTCGGCGAGATGGGGGATGGCGGCGACGAGCGGCGGGATGTTGTCGAGGTTGAGGTCGTGGCCCGCGTTGACCACGAGCCCGTGCTCGCGCGCCGCGAGCGCCGCCTTGGCGGCGGCGTCGAGCAGCGGCGCGTGCCGGCCCTGCTTCCAGGCCTCGGCGTAGGAGCCCGTGTAGATCTCGATCCCGTGCGCGCCGATCGCGGCGACGCGCGGCACCACCGCCGGGTCCGGGTCGATGAACAGCACGATGCGCGTCTCGACGCCGGCGAGGGCCGCGAGCGCCTCGGAGACGAGCGTCGCCTGCGCCGCGTCGAGGTCGAAGCCCTTGTCGGAGGTGAAGACTTCGGGCGCGTCCGGCACGAAGGTCACCTGCTCGGGTCGGACCGCGCGCACGATGTCGAGGAAGCGCTCGTCCGGATAGCCCTCGAGGTTGAGCTCGAAGGCCGGCCGCAGGTCGGCCATCGCGGCGGCGATGGCGTCGACGTCGGTGCGCCGAACGTGCCGCTCGTCGGGCCGCGGGTGCAGCGTGATCCCCTGCGCGCCGGCACGCGCGGCGAGCGGCACGAACGCCACGGGATCGGGAACGCCCGTCTTCCGCGAGTTCCGCAGGAGGGCGATCTTGTTCAGGTTGACGCTGAGCCTGGCCATCGTCGAGCTCCAGGAAACGAAAGAGCGCGGACCATACCGCTCCCGGCGCGGATGTCGAGCGGCGCGACGGCGGGTCGCACGACGATCCGCGCAACGGCGGCGCAGCGGGGTGAACGGCTGCGAGATCGTCTCACGCCCGGCTCTCCCGCGCGGGCCCGTCTCCTTCGCGCCGACGCACGTCGACGTCGCGAGGCCGCCGAGATCAGGCCGCGCGCACCTCGCTCGCGAGCCGTGCGCGCAGCATGCCGAGCACCGCCGCCTCCTCAGGCTCGAGCCCGTCGAGCTCCTGGGCCAGCGCCCGGCCGGCTTCGCGCCCCACCGCCTCGACGAGCGTCCCGTCGAGATAGGCGTCGAGCACCTGCGGGTGGACGTAGCACTTGCGGCAGATGGTCGGCGTGTTGCCGAGACGTGCCGACACCTGCTCGATCGCCGTCTTGAGGTTCTTCTTCGCGGCGGCCTTGGTGTCGAAGGCCTCGAACTCCCTCAGCGCCGTCGCGGCGAGCACCGTCCCGCCCCAGGTGCGGAAGTCCTTGGCGGTAATCTCGCGCCCGGTGATCTCGCGCAGGTAGGCGTTCACGTCCGCGCTCTCGACCGCGTGTCGGTCGCCGTCCTCGTCCACCCACTGGAACAGGCGCTGCCCCGGCAGGTCCTCGAGCATCCGGACGGTGCGCGCCACGCGCCGGTCGCGCACCTTCAGGCGCCACTCCTTGCCGCCCTTGCCTGTGAAGACGAAGCGCAGGCTGTCGCCCTCGACGGCGACATGGTCGGCGCCGAGTGTCGTCAACCCCTGGGTGTTGTTGGTGCGCAGGTAGTCGGCATTGCCGACGCGGATCAGGGTCGTCTCGAGCAGGTGGACGATCGTGGCCAAGATCTTCTCGCGCCCGAGCGAGCGCCTGCGCATGTCCGCGTCGACCCGCGCACGGATCGCCGGAAGCGCCTCGGCGAAGGCGACGACATGCTCGAACTTGGTCGAGTCGCGCACCTCGCGGAATCGCGGATGGTAGCGGTACTGCTTGCGCCCGCGCGCGTCGCGCCCCGTCGCCTGGATGTGCCCGTTCGGGTCGGGCGAGATCCACACCTCGGTATAGGCCGGCGGGACGGCCAGCGACTTCAGCCGGCGGATCTCGGCGGGGTCCTCGATCCTGCGGCCTTTCGGGTCGACGTAGGTGAAGCCCCGGCCCGACCTGCGGCGCCGGATGCCGGGCGCATCGTCGGTGACGTAGGTGAGGCCCGCGTTCTGCGCGGCGTCGACGGGGTCGACGATCCCGCTCTCCGAGGCGGCCTGCGCCGCCGCGGCCCCCATCACGGCGCCCCCGCCACGCGCGCGCCGGCGCGGCGCCGCCGGCGCAGGTTGCGCAGCTTCATGACGAGGACCGAACCGGAGAGGACGAGGCTCAGCGCGTTGAAGACGATGATCGGCAGGCTCCAGATCATCAGCCCGTAGACGATCCACAGCGAGAAGGCCGAGACCGTCACGACGTACATGCGCTTGGAGATCGCCTCGGTGTCGCCCTCGCGCCAGGACTTCCAGACCTGGGGGACGAAGCTCGCCGTCGAGCACAGGCCGGCCACCGTGCCGACGACGACGGTGAGGTTTCCTTCGATGAACGCCAGCACGCGGGCCGCCTCGATCCGATTTCGGAGCCGAGAGAACGGCGGCGCGACCCCGGCGTTCCGCGCCGCGACGTCGCATGCGCGGCGGACGCCGCGCGGGGCTACTGCCCGCGACGGGCGCGACTGGCGAAGCGCACGGCGTCCTCGGCGGCGCGAAAGAGCGCCTTCGCCTTGTTGACGCACTCCATGCGCTCGGAGGCGGGCACGCTGTCGTAGACCACGCCGGCGCCGGCCTGGACGTGCATGCGTCCGTCCTTCACGACCGCCGTGCGCAGCACGATGCAGGTGTCCATCTCGCCGTCGGCGCCGAAATATCCGATGCACCCCGCATACGGCCCGCGCTTGTCGCGCTCGAGCTCGTCGATGATCTCCATCGCCCGCACCTTGGGCGCCCCGGACACCGTGCCCGCCGGGAAACCGGCGACGAGCGCGTCGAGCGCGTCGCGACGCGGGTCGAGCCGGCCGACGACGTTCGAGACGATGTGCATGACCTGCGAATAGTACTCGAGGAAGAACGAGTCCGTCACCCGCACGGAGCCGAGCTCGGCCACGCGCCCCGCGTCGTTGCGCCCGAGGTCGAGCAGCATCAGGTGCTCGGCGCGTTCCTTCGGGTCGGCGAGGAGGTCCCGCGCGTTGGCGCGATCCTCGGCCGGCGTCGCGCCGCGCGGGCGGGTGCCGGCGATCGGGCGGATGGTCACCTCGCCGTCGCGCACGCGCACCAGGATCTCCGGCGAGGAGACGACGATCTGGTAGCCCTCGAAGTCGAGGTAGCACAGGAACGGCGAGGGGTTGGTGCGCCGCAGCGAGCGGTAGAGCGCGAAGGCGGGCAGCGGGAAGGCGGCCTCGAAGCGCTGCGAGAGCACGACCTGGAAGACGTCGCCGGCGCGGATGTATTCCTTCGCCCGCTCGACCATGGCCTCGTAGGCGTCGTCCTCCGTGTTCGAGACGACGTCGATCGTCGTGGTCTCGGCGATCTCGGCGCGGGCCTGCGCGGGCAGCGGCGCCTCGAGCGCGTCGACCACCGCCTCGAGCCGCGCGAGCGCGCTCTCGTAGGCCGCCTTGGCCGAGGTGCCGGGCCGAGGGCGCACCGGGGCGACGAGGCTGATCTCGTCGCGCACGGCGTCGAACACGACCATCACGGTGGGGCGGATCAGCACCGCGTCGGGCAGGCCGAGCGCGTCGGGGTTGGGCGGCCCGAGCCGCTCCATCGCGCGCACCATGTCGTAGCCGAGATAGCCGAACAGCCCCGCCGCCATCGGCGGCAGGTCGGCGCCCGGCCCGTCGCCCTTCGGGATGCGGCTCTCGTCGATGAGCGCGCGCAGGCTCTCGAGCGGGGGGCGCGGATCGGGCTCGAACCGTCCCTCGCCGGAGAGCGCCGCGCGGTCGATCGCGCAGGCGCCGTCGCGGCAGCGCCAGACGAGATCGGGCGCGACGCCGATCATCGAGTAGCGCCCGCGCTGGGCGCCACCCTCGACCGATTCGAGCAGGAAGGCCGGCCCCGCCTGCGCGCGCCGCAGCTTCAGGAAGGCGGCGACCGGCGTCTCCAGGTCGGCGACGAGCCGCGTCGCGACGAGCGAGGGGCGCCCCGCCTCCCAGGCCGCCGCGACCTCGGCGAAGGGGGGCGCCACCTCCATCAGAAGGCGCCTCCGCGCACCGCCGCCTCGAAGGCCTCGCGGTCGATCTGCGCGCCGAGCTCGTCCTGGAGGAAGGCGAGGTACTGCTCCAGCACGTCCTGCGAGAGGAGCTGGGCGAGCTGCGTGCCGATCGCCTCCGCCTGCGGGGTGGTGACGATGTAGTCCGGCGCGGAGGCCGACAGCACGCGGTAGACGACGCGCTCGGTCGCGCCGAGCGGGGCGCTGCCCGCCTCACCGACACGGGTCGCGAACAGCCGCGTCACCGCGCCCTCGTCGAGCGGCGCGGTCGCCTGGCCGCGGGCGAGGCCGCGCGCCGGCGCGACCGACAGCCCGGTCTCCTGCGCGATCGCCTCGAGCGTCTCGCCGGACTCGAGCCGCGCGACGAGATCGCTCGCCCGCTCCGAGAGCACCTCCGCGACCTGCTCGCTGCGCCACGCGGCCACGACCTCGTCGCGGACCTCGGAGAGCGCGCGGTCGCGGGCCGGCGTGATGTCGGTCACGTCGTACCAGACGTAGCCTCCGCCCTCGGTGCGGATGGCGAGGTTGTCGACGCCGATGTCGGTCTCGAAGAGCGCCGGCAGCAGCGCCTCGCGCGCGGGCAGCGTCACCGGCTGGCCGTCCGGCCCGAGCCCGCTTCTGTCGATCGCCTCGATGCGGGTCAGCTCCAGGCCGCGGGCCTGCGCGATGTCCGCGAGCGGGATCGCGGCGGCGCGCTGGTCCTCGATCTCGTCGTAGACGGTGCGGATGCCGTCCGTGGCGCGGTCGAGCGCGATCTCGGTGCGCAGCGCCTGCGCGACCTCCTCGAAGGGCCGCACGTCCGCCGGCACCACCTCGGCGACGCGCACCAGCGCCGCACCGAAGCGCCCGTCGACCGGCGCGCTCACGGCGCCTGCCTCGAGCGCGAACGCCGCCTCGGCGATGGCGGGGTCGAGCACCTCGGAGCGGGCGAGGGTCCCGAGCGCGAACACGTCCGGGGCGATCTCCCGCTCGGCGGCGAGGTCCTCGAACGCGATCTCGCCCGCGGCGACGCGCGCGGCCGCCTCGGCCGCCTCCTCGGCGCTCGCGAAGGGGATGCGCTGGATCGCGCGGCGCTCGGGCGTGCCGAAGCGCCTCTCGGCCTCCGCCTCGTAGCGCGCCCGCACGGCGGCCTCGTCGACGGCCTCGGGATCGGCGATCGCTTGCGGAGAGATCGCGAGCACCTGCGCGCTGCGGTACTCGGGGGCGCGCCACTCGCCGCCGCGCTCGGCGAAGAAGGTCGCGAGCGTCTCCTCGTCGGGCGCGGCGATCTCGCCCGCGAGGCTCTCGGGCAGGACGAGGTAGTCCGCGTCGCGCCGCTCCATCTCGTAGCGCCAGAACGCCTCCTCCGCCGTCACCGGCGCGTCGATGCCGGCGCCGACCGCCTCGACGATGGCGCGCCGCTCGAGCTCGCGCGCCTGCTCGACCACGAAGGCCTGCTCGGAGAGGCCGGCGAGCGAGAGGAAGCGCCGGAAGGCGTTCGCGTCGAACTGGCCGTTCGCCTGGAACGACGGATCGTCGGCGATGGAGCGCGCGACGAGCCGGTCGCCGGCGCGCAGGCCGAGCGTGCCGGCGCGCTCGTTCAGCACCGCCTCGGTGACGATCTGCCCGAGCACCTGCTGGTCGATCCCGAAGAGCTGGGCCTCCTGCGGCCCGATCGGCTGGCCGAGCTGGGCGGAGAGCCGGCGGATCTGGCGCGTGTAGGCGTCGCGCACGGTCTGCGCGTCGATCTCGGTATCGCCTACGCGCACGACCGTGGTGGACGCCCCTCCACGGAAGATGTCGCCGATGCCCCACACCGCGAAGGAGAGGATCAGCAGGGTGAACAGCACGCCGGCGACGGCCTTGCCGACCCAGGTCTTTCCGGCATTGCGAAGGTTCTGCAGCATGGGGCGTCCCGTTGTTCCAGGACCGAGCGCTTAGCGCATCCGGCGCCCGCGCGAAAGGCCCGACCGCGGCGGCGCGCCGCTTCCAAGCCGCGGCCCCGCGGGTTATGACGCGGGCTCGAAACGCCGGAGCGCATCCCGACCATGACCGCCTCGCCCCTGCCCATCGTGCGCGATCGCCGTCTCGTCGCGCTGCTCGTCACCCTCGTCGCCGCGGCGACGATCGCCGCGGCGCTCGTCTTCCAGTACGGGCTCGGCTACCAGCCCTGCGCGCTGTGCCTCCTCCAGCGCTGGCCCTACTGGGTGGCCCTGCCGCTCGGCCTCGTCGCGATCGCGCTCGCCCCCCGTGGAGGTGCCGGCCGCGTGCTTCTGGCGCTGCTCGGCGTGGTCTTCGTCGTCTCGGCGGGGCTCGGCGCCTATCACGCGGGCGTCGAGTGGGGCTTCTGGGCCGGCCCGTCCGACTGCGGCGGCCCGGGCCTGCCGCAGGCCGACACGATGAACGACTTCCTTGCCCAGCTCGACACGGTGCGCGTCGTCTCCTGCACGGAGGCCGCCTGGCGCTTTCTCGGCGTCTCGATGGCGGGCTGGAACGCGCTGATCTCGGCGGGGCTGGCCGGGCTCGCCTTCGCGAGCGCCGCGGCGGGGCGCCGGGCCTGACCGGCGCTCCCGCGTCCGCCGCTCATCGGATCGCGAGCCCCTCGGGCATCCGGTGCGCCTCGAAGCGCGCACCGACCGGCGCTGGCGTCCAGGGCGAGACGGCGCCGTCGGGCCAGACGACCCGGATCTCGGCGGCGCGCGCCTCGCCGAGCCCGAAGTGCAGCGGCCCGGCCCGCCCACCGACATGCCCGCCGCCGACGGTGAGCTCCTGCACCTGGACCGCCTCCCCGCCCGGCGCGCGCACCTCGACGAAGGCGCCCACGGCGAAGCGGTTCGGCCCGTCCTGGCGCGGGGTCACCGCGAGCCAGCCGCCCGTGCCCTCGGTCGCGTTCTGCCAGACTTCCAGCGGTGCGCGGCGGTTGACGACGACGAGGTCGAGGCGCCCGTCGCCGTCGAGGTCCGCCAGCGCCGCGCCCCGGGCGCGATCGGTGGTGGCGACGCCGGCCTCCGCCGCCCGCTCGACGAAGCTGCCGTCGGGCCTCTGCATGAGCAGGTTGTTGGGGTCCCGCATCGCGTTCGACGGCATCTGGTCGACGTTGCCCTTGGCGATGAAGAGGTCCGCGCGCCCGTCGTTGTCGACGTCGCCGAACTCCGCGTGCCAGCCGGTCGAGGGCCGCCCGTCGTCGCCGAGGAAGGGGCGCTGGGCGTAGGTGCCGATGGAATAGGGCGCGTTCTCCCAGGCGTCGCCGCGGTTGAGCTTCATCAGCTGGTCGCCCATCGAGGTGAGCATCACGTCCGGCAGACCGTCGCCGGTGACGTCGCGGCTGGCGATCCCCATGCCCCACAGCGAGATTCGCGGCCAGCCGTCGGCGGCGACGCGCTCCTCCAGCGGATCGAGCTGCCACATCTGCTCGTAGCCGCCGCGGACATAGTAGTGCCGGTCGTTGGAGACGCGCAGCTCGGGCGTCCCCGTGCGGCGCCAGTCCGAGAACAGGATCGAGAGCGCGCAGAAGCCGGGCTCGAGCGGGGTCGGCTCACCGTAGCGCACGCCGTCCGACCGATGCAGCTCGTTGACGTCGCAGGCCTCGAAGGGGCCGTCGGGGGCGGCACGGTCGACGTAGTTGCCCACGGCCAGCGTCGGGCGCGTGCGGCCGGGCTCCCAGGTGGCCGAGAAGGCGGTCGACCAGCGCTCGCCGGCGTCGAAGCCCCAGGCCGCGGTCGCGTCCTCGAACATGCAATCCGGACCGCCCTTCAGGAGGAGGTTCGGCCCGACGCGCAGCACCGCGAGATCGAGGGTGCCGTCACCATCGACGTCGAGGGGGTAGGCGCCTGTGACGCCGGTCGGTACGGGGGCGGACGTCCCCTCGGCGAAGCGAATCGGTGCGCCGGGGCCCTCCGTGACGTTGACGAGGAGCCGCGCGGGGTTCGCGCCGCCGGCGACGTAGAGGTCCGGCTTCGCATCCGCGTTGCAGTCGAGCACCGCCACCCCGCCGCCGACGAAGTGCTCCCAGCCGCCGTCGTAGACGTGGGGCGCGGGGAGATCGCCCGCCCGATCGACGAAGCGCGGCTCGGCGGCCGCGGTCGGATCGGCGAAGAGAGCGAGGAGAAGACCCACGGCGGCCGCTTTCGCCCCCTCGGGGCGGGGACGATCCGCGAAGCGCATCAGGGGCGGGGTCCCGCGGCGCGACCTCGGCGGAGATTTCGGCTGCGCCGAAGCGCCTGTCGGCGCACCCACTCCGTCTCGTCGGCTTCGCCGCCGATCCACCTCCCCCGACGGCGGAGGAGCGAAGGACGTCGCGTTCGTCATGCCGAGATTCCCTCGCGCCCGCCCCCCGCGCCGAGCATCCCTTCCGTCACCGCCGACAGCGCGAGCGCCGCCGCGCCGTGGGCCCAGAGCAGGTCGCCCCAGGCGTGGACCTCGATCGGCGGCAGCGGGCGGCTCGCGGGGAGGACGAGGCTCGAGAGCTCGGCCAGCGTGTCCGCGGCGTAGAGGTAGTCGTAGCGCATGCGCTCTCCAGAGAGGATGATCAGGTCCGGGTCGAAGAGGTTGACGACGTTGGCCAGCCCGATCGCGAGGTAGCGCCCGGCCCGCCGGAAGATCGAGCGCGCCGCGCCGTTGCCGGCCTTGGCGTGGTCGAACAGCGATTCGAGGACGACGCCCATGGGGCGCCCGTCGGCATAGCTCCAGTCGAGCGCCGTCGTCGCCTCGCGGGCGAGGGCGTAGTCGGCGACGTAGGCCTCGAGGCAGCCGCGCTGGCCGCAGCGGCACAGCGCGCCGTCGAGGTGGACCTTGGTGTGGCCGAGCTCGGTGCCGAGCCCCCGCGCGCCGCGATACAGCCGGTGGTTCACGACGAGGCCCATGCCCACCCCGTGCTCGATCGTCACGACCGCGAAGTCGGACAAGGCCCGCCCCGCCCCGAACCACAGCTCGGCGAGCGCCACGAGGTTCGCGTCGTTGTCGACGTGGACCGGCAGACCGAGCCGCTCTGCGACCGCGGCGGCGAGCGGGACGTCGCGTTCGCGCAGCACCGGCGACCAGTGCACCACGCCCGCGGCGGCGTCGACGAAGCCGGGCACGCCGAGCCCGACCGCGCTCAGATCCGCGCGCGCGACGCCCGCCGCGGCGCAGACGCGCACGAGGAGCGCGTCCGCCGCCTCGAGGAGGTCGGGCAGACTGCGGCCGGCGAGCCGTTCCGTCACGCTCGCCGAGGCAACGAGGCGACCGGCGAGATCGACGACGACCGCCGTGTGCTCGCGGTCGGAGATCTTGATGCCCGCGACGTGGCGCGCGTCCGGCCGCACGCCGAGCGCCACCGGCGGGCGTCCGCGGCCCGCCGCGTCGCCGTCGCGGGAGACGGCGACCTCCTCGATCAGCCCCGTCTCCATCAGCTCGGAGGTGACCGCCGTCACGCTGGCGGGGCTCACCCCGAGGTCCTTGGCGATCTGCACCCGCGCGAGCGTGCCGGCGGCGCGGATGCGCTCGAACACCTGCTGGCGCAGCGGCCGCTGGCCCTCGGCGAGCGGGCGCAGCAGCGGGCCGACGCCCTGACGCTCCTCCTCGCTGCGAACGGCGACCGCATCGGCCCGCATTAGTTACTCCTCCTGAACTAAAGCCTTGTCGCCAACCGCTACATTCTGGGCGTTTGTAACGATTTTTGTGCAGTGCGGGAAAATCTCGCTCTTTTCGTCTAAGGTAGAACACGATGGATCGTCATTTTTATTTTGACAACTGAAATTATCCGCGACAGTCTGCACGGCACGGCGCAAGGCCGGACGCGGCCCGGCAAGGGTCGCGCGCTACGGGAGGAAACGCGATGCGCAAGTTCGCACCCACCAAGTTCGTGCTCATGGCCGCGGTCGCCGCGGTCGGCTTCGCCGGAGCCGCTCACGCCCAGGACCCGATCACCGTCGGCGTGAGCTGGTCGAACTTCCAGGAGGAGCGCTGGAAGACCGACGAGGCCGCCATCCGCGCCGCGCTCGAGGCAGCCGGTGCCGAGTACGTCTCGGCCGACGCCCAGTCGTCCTCGGCCAAGCAGCTCTCCGACATCGAGAGCCTGATCGCCCAGGGCGTCGACGCGCTCATCATCCTGGCGCAGGACTCGCAGGCGATCGGCCCGGCCGTGCAGGCCGCCGCCGACGAGGGCATCCCGGTCGTCGGCTACGACCGCCTCATCGAGGACCCCCGCGCCTTCTACCTGACCTTCGACAACGTCGAGGTCGGGCGCATGCAGGCCCGCGCGGTGCTGGAGGCCCAGCCCGAGGGCAACTACGTCATGATCAAGGGCTCGCCCACGGACCCGAACGCGGACTTCCTCCGCGGCGGCCAGCAGGAGGTGCTGCAGGAGGCGATCGACGCCGGGCGCATCACCATCGTCGGCGAGGCCTACACCGACCAGTGGCTCCCCGCCAACGCCCAGCGCAACATGGAGCAGATCCTCACCGCGCAGAACAACGAGGTCGACGCGGTCGTCGCCTCGAACGACGGCACCGCCGGCGGCGCCGTCGCGGCGCTGACCGCCCAGGGTCTCGACGGCACGGTGCCGGTGTCGGGCCAGGACGGCGACCATGCCGCCCTCAACCGCATCGCCAAGGGCACGCAGACGGTCTCCGTCTGGAAGGACGCGCGCGACCTCGGCCGCGAGGCCGGCGAGATCGCGGTCGCCATGGCGCAGGGCACCGAGATGTCCGCCGTCGAGGGCGCCCAGGAGTGGACCTCGCCGGCCGGCACGACCCTGTGGGCGAAGTTCCTCGAGCCCATGCCGATCACGCAGGACAACCTCTCGGCCGTCGTGGATGCGGGCTGGATCACGCAGGAGGCGCTCTGCCAGGGCGTCGAGAACGGCCCGGCCCCCTGCAACTGACCCGCGACCTCCCGCTCCGCGCGGCCCCCCCCGCGAGGCGTCCCGCTCCGGCGGGGCGCCTTCGGCCCGGGCCGCGCGGGCGCGACCGTCGACGATAGAGAGGCCCCTCCGCGAAGGACGCGCCCATGACCGCCGCCACCGCCCAGGCCCCCGCGACGCCGAAGAAGAGGAGCGTCTTCGCAGCGCTCGAGATCGATACGCGCCTGCTCGGCATGATCGGCGCCTTCGTGGTGCTGTGCCTCGCCTTCAACTTCGTGACGGACGGGCGCTTCCTCACCCCGCGCAACATCTTCAACCTGACGATCCAGACCGTCTCCGTGGCCATCATGGCGACGGGCATGGTCTTCATCATCGTCACGCGCCACATCGACCTCTCGGTCGGCTCGCTGCTGGCCACCTGCTCGGCGGTCATGGCGATGGCGCAGACCGCGATCCTGCCGGATCTGCTCGGGGTGGGGCTCGACAGCCCGATGGTCGCGGCCCTCGCCATCCTCATCGGCCTGATGACCGGCACCGCCATCGGCGCCTTCCAGGGCTGGCTCGTCGGCTACCTCTTGATCCCCGCCTTCATCGTGACGCTCGGCGGTCTTCTCGTATGGCGCAACGTCGCCTGGTACCTGACGAGCGGCCAGACGATCGGGCCGTTGAACGAGACCTACCTCCTCTTCGGCGGCATCAACGGCACGCTCGGCGAGACCCTGTCGTGGGCCTTCGCGCTGGTCGCCACGGTCGCGGCGCTGTGGGCGCTCGTCGCGTCGCGGCGCAACAAGGTCGCCCACGAGATGCCGGTGAAGCCGTTCTGGGCCGAGGGCGCGACCGCCCTGCTGATCGCGGTGGCGATCTTCGGCTTCGTGGCGCTGCTCGTCGCCTACGAGATCCCGTCGGGCCGGCTCGAGCGCATGTTCGAGGCGCGCGGCGAGGTGTTGCCGGAGGGCTTCAGCCAGGGCTACGGCATCCCGATCTCGGTGCTGATGCTGTTCATCCTCGCCGCGATCCTCACCACGGTCGCGCGCAAGACCCGCTTCGGCCGCTACGTCTTCGCCACCGGCGGCAACCCGGACGCCGCCGAGCTGTCGGGCATCAACACGCGCATGCTGACCGTCAAGGTGTTCGCGCTGATGGGCTTCCTGTGCGCGCTCTCGGCGGTGGTCGCCTCGGCGCGCCTGACGAACCACACGAACGACATCGGCACCCTCGACGAGCTGCGCGTCATCGCCGCCGCCGTGATCGGCGGCACCGCCCTCTCGGGCGGCGTCGGCACGATCTACGGGGCCATCCTCGGGGCGCTGATCATGCAGTCGCTCCAGTCCGGCATGGCGATGGTGGGCGTCGATGCGCCCTTCCAGAACATCGTCGTGGGCATGGTGCTCGTCGTCGCCGTGCTCGTCGACATCCTCTATCGCAAGCGCACGGGAGGGAAGTGATGAGCGGGACACGCGGAACGCCCCTCGTCGAGATGCGCGACATCTCGCTCGCCTTCGGCGGCGTCAAGGCGGTCGACCACGTCACCGTCGACCTCTACCCCGGCGAGGTCGTGGGGCTGCTCGGCCACAACGGCGCCGGCAAGTCGACGCTGATCAAGTGCCTGTCGGGCGCCTACCGGATGGATTCCGGCGAGATCCGGATCAATGGCGAGAAGGTCGAGATCAACAACCCGCGCGACGCGCGCCGGCACAACATCGAGACGATCTACCAGACGCTGGCGCTCGCCGACAATCTCGACGCATCCGCCAACCTCTTCCTCGGCCGCGAGCTGACGAACGCCATCGGCATGATCGACGAGGCGCAGATGGAGGGCGAGACGCGCAAGATCATGGGCCGGCTCAACCCCAACTTCCGCAAGTTCTCCGCGCCGGTCTCGGCGCTGTCCGGCGGCCAGCGCCAGTCGGTCGCCATCGCGCGGGCGGTCTACTTCAACGCCAAGATCCTGATCATGGACGAGCCCACCGCGGCGCTCGGTCCGCAGGAGACGCGGATGGTGGCCGAGCTCATCGACGAGCTCAAGCGCCAGGGTCTCGGCATCTTCCTGATCGATCACGACATCCATCAGGTCAAGGAACTCTGCGACCGCGCCGCCGTGATGAAGAACGGCGCGCTCGTCGGCATCGTGAACGTCGCGGACGTCACCGAGGACGACCTGCTCGGCATGATCATCGCGGGCAAGCGCCCCGAGCATCTCGCCGCCTGAGCGGCGACGCGACGGGAACCGGCGGCACGGAGAGGCGGCGCAACCATGCAGGTCATCGGGCTCGATCTCGGCACGTCCGGGCTCAAGGGCGTCCTCGTCGGCGCGGATCAGGCCGTCCTCGCCGAGGCGACGGCGCCGCTCGCGGTGTCGCGCCCCCACGAGGGCTGGTCCGAGCAGAACCCGACCGACTGGCTCGCCGCCGCCGAGAGCGTGATGGACGCGCTCGCCGCGCGGGGGCTCTCGGACGTGCGCGGCATCGGCCTTTCGGGCCAGATGCACGGCGCGACGCTGCTCGACACCGCCGACGAGGTGCTGCGCCCCTGCATCCTGTGGAACGACGGGCGCTCGCACGCGGAGGCCGCCGCCCTCGACGCCGACCCGCGCTTCCGGGCGACGACGGGCAACATCGTCTTTCCCGGCTTCACGGCGCCCAAGCTCGCCTGGGTCGCGCGGCACGAGCCGGACGTGTTCGACAAGGTCGCCAAGGTGCTCCTGCCGAAGGACTACCTGCGCCTCTGGCTCACCGGCGAGCACGTCGCCGAGATGTCGGACGCCGCCGGCACGAGCTGGCTCGACACCGGCGCGCGCGACTGGGCGGACGACCTCCTCGCGGCGACGGGCCTGTCGCGCGCCCACATGCCCCGCCTCGTCGAGGGCTCGGAGGTCTCGGGACGGCTTCGTCCCGCGCTCGCCGCGCGCTGGGGGCTCGGCGAGGGCGTCGTCGTGGCCGGCGGCGGCGGGGACAATGCGGCGTCGGGCGTCGGTGCGGGCGTGGTGCGGGCCGGCGAGGCCTTCGTCTCGCTCGGCACGTCGGGCGTGCTCTTCGCGGCCGCCGAAGGCTACGCGCCGGCGCCCGAGACCGCGGTCCACACGTTCTGCCACGCGCTGCCGAACGCCTGGCACCAGATGGGCGTCATCCTCGCGGCGACGGATGCGCTCAACTGGTACGCCCGCCTCGTCGGCGCGGATGCCGCCACCCTCACCGCCGGGCTCGGCGCGCCGAAGGCGCCGGGGCGCACGTTGTTCCTGCCCTATCTCGGCGGGGAGCGCACGCCGCTCAACGATGCCGGCATCCGCGGCGCCTTCCTCGGCCTCGAGCACGAGACCGACGGCGAGGCCGGCACCCGAGCCGTCCTCGACGGCGTCACCTTCGCACTGAGGGACTGCCGCGACGCGCTGGCCGCGACGGGCACCCGCATCGAGCGCCTGATCGCGCTCGGCGGCGGCAGCCGCTCCGAGACCTGGCTGGCGACGATCGCCACCGCGCTCGACGTGCCCGTCGACGTCCCCGCCGCCGGCGATTTCGGCGCGGCCTTCGGCGCCGCCCGCCTCGCGCTGATGGCCGCGACCGGGGCCGGACCCGAGATCGCCGGCCCTCCGCCGATCGCCCGGCGCATCGCGCCGGACGCCGATCTCACCGCCGCCTACGACGACGCGCATGCGCGCTACCGCGCCGCCGCGCGAGCCATCGGGAGCTTCTGATGACCGACTTCTTCGCCGGGATCGACAAGATCCGCTACGCCGGGCCCGACAGCGACGCCGAGCTCGCCTACCGCTGGTACGACCCGGATCGGGTCGTGATGGGCAAGCGGCTCGAGGACCACCTGCGCTTCGCGGTGGCCTACTGGCACTCCTTCGCCTGGCCGGGCGGCGACCCGTTCGGCGGCCAGACCTTCGAGCGGCCGTGGTTCTCCGATGGAATGGCGGCCGCGAAGCTCAAGGCCGACGTGGCCTTCCGCCTGTTCGAGATCCTGAACGTCCCCTTCTTCTGCTTCCACGACGCGGACGTGCGCCCCGAGGGCGCCACCTTCGCCGAGAGCCGGCGGAACCTCGAGGAGATCGTCGACTACTTCGCCGCCAAGATGGAGGGCTCCAAGACGAAGCTCCTCTGGGGCACGGCGAACCTGTTCTCGCACCGCCGCTTCATGGCGGGTGCGGCGACCAACCCCGACCCGGACGTGTTCGCCTACGCCGCCGCGACGGTGAAGTCTTGCATGGACGCGACCCACCGGCTCGGCGGGCAGAACTACGTGCTCTGGGGCGGGCGCGAGGGCTACGAGACGCTGCTCAACACCGATCTCGGCCGCGAAAGCGAGCAGGCGGGGCGGTTCCTGTCGATGGTCGTCGACTACAAGCACGAGATCGGCTTTCCCGGTACAATCCTGATCGAGCCCAAGCCCCAGGAGCCGACGAAGCACCAGTACGACTACGACGTCGCGACCGTCTACGGCTTCCTGAAGCGCTTCGGGCTCGAGAACGAGGTGAAGGTCAACATCGAGCAGGGCCATGCCATCCTCGCCGGCCATTCCTTCGAGCACGAGATCGCAGTCGCGGCGAGCCTCGGCATCTTCGGCTCGATCGACATGAACCGGAACGACTACCAGTCGGGCTGGGACACGGACCAGTTCCCGAACAACGCATCCGAGGTGGCGCTCGCCTACTACGAGATCCTGCGCGCCGGGGGCTTCACCACGGGCGGCACGAACTTCGACGCCAAGCTGCGCCGCCAGTCGCTCGACCCCGTCGACCTCGTCGCGGCCCATGTCGGCGGCATGGACGTCTGCGCGCGGGGGCTGATCGCCGCCGCTGCGATGCTCGAGGACGGCGGGCTCGAGCGCCTGCGCGCCGAGCGCTACGCCGGCTGGGACGCGCCCGACGCGAAGGCGATGCTGTCCTCCGACCTCGCGTCGATCGCCGCGCGGGTGGAGGCGCAGGGCCTCGACCCGCAGCCGCGCTCGGGCCGCCAGGAGCGGCTGGAGAACTGGGTGAACCGCTTCGTGTGAGGAGGGTACGGGGATGGACGAAAGCCGTGATGCGCTCTCCTTCCCCGTAGGGAAAGGTGGCTCGGCGAAGCCGAGACGGATGGGGCGCGCCGAAGGCGCGTTCGGCGAAGCCGACGCGGTGAAGGGCTCGACGCCGCAGGAACGTCCGATTTCCGCTGCGCGGAACACGCCTGCGGCGTGCCCCATCCGTCCCGCCGCTTCGAGTCGGTCCACCTTCCCCTACAGGGAAGGAGGGAGCATCGCCGCCCTCGCCCTTCTCCTCGCCACCCCGGCGGCCGCCCTCGACCTCCCGATCGAGCTTCCCTCGGCCCCCACCGACGCCGACTACCGCCCCGTCGACCGCGGGGAGGCCGAGCTCGGCCGGCTGCTCTTCTGGGACCCGATCCTCTCGGGCAACCGCAACATCTCCTGCGGCACCTGCCATCACCCGAAATTCGCGACCTCGGACGGGCTCTCGCTGGGCATGGGCGAAGGCGGTCTCGGGCTCGGGCCGGAACGGGCCGTCGACCCGGAGAACCCGCCCGAGCAGCGCATCCCGAGAAACGCCCCGGCCTTGTTCAACCTCGGCGCGCGAGAGTTCACCGTCATGTTCCACGACGGGCGCATCGAGGAGGACCCCTCCCGTCCCTCCGGCCTGCGCACGCCGCTCGAGGACGAGATGGTGGCGGGGTTCGACACGCTGCTGTCGGCGCAGACCATGTTCCCCGTGCTCTCCCCGGACGAGATGGCCGGGCATTATTCCGAGAACGAGATTTCGCGCGCGGTGCGCCAGGGCCTGATCACCGGCGAGGGCGGGGCCTGGGACCTGATCTCCGAGCGGGTCGCGGCGATCCCGGAATACCGGACCCTGTTCGAAGCCGCCTATCCGAAGATCGCCGCGGGGCGCGCCATCGCCTTCACCGATATCTCGAACGCCATCGGCGCTTTCATCGAGATCGAATGGCGCTCGGACGCCTCGCCCTTCGACGCGCACCTGCGCGGCGAGGCGACGCTTCCCGCGCCGGCGCAGGCCGGCATGGCGCTGTTCTACGGCGAGGCCGGCTGTGCCGCCTGCCATGCCGGGCCGTTCCAGACCGACCACGGCTTCCACGCCATGGGCGCGCCGCAGCTCGGCCCCGGCAAGGCCGAGCGCTTCGAGAGCCATGCCCGCGACGTCGGCCGCATGCGCGTGACGAACGACCCCGCCGACGCCTACGCCTTCCGCACGCCCTCCCTGCGCAACGTCGCGCGCACCGGGCCGTGGGGGCATGCGGGCGGGCATTCGGATCTCGCCGGCTTCCTGCGCTTCCACGCCGACCCGGCGGCCGGTCTCGCGACCTACGCGCCCGACGCCACGCTCCCCGCGTTCGGGCCGGCGAAGCCGGACTTCGCCGCGCTGGAGGACCTCACGGAGACCGCCGCGATCGCCGCCGCCGCCGCCGCGGCCCGTCCCGGGCGGGCGTTGGACGACGACGAGCTCGCCGCCCTCCTCGCCTTCCTCGACAGCCTCACCGACGAGGCCGCGATAGCCGGCCGGCTGGGCATCCCCGAGCGCGTGCCGAGCGGGCTGCCGGTGGATCGGTAGGCGGGTCTTTCCCTCCCCTCGTGCACCGCTCCCGATCCGGACAGCGCATGCGATCGCGCCGCCAGCGGCACGCTCTCTGCTACGCTCGCTCCCGCGTGGCGCGGCGCGAGGGAGGACGGCATGCGGATCGGATCGATCGGGCTCGGTGCGATGGGGCGGCCGATGGCGGAGCGGCTCGCCGCCGCGGGGCACGCGGTCGCCGGGCTCGACCGCGATCCGGACCGGCGCGCGGCGGGGGTGACGCCGGCGGCGGACCTCGCGGGGCTGGTCGCGGGGTCCGACGCTCTCCTCCTGTCGCTCCCCGACAGCCCCGCCGTCGAGGCCGTGATGGAGGGCGTGCTCGCGGCGGCCGCGCCGGGCCTCCTCGTCGTCGACACGTCGACCGCCGACCCGCTCTCGACGCGCGCGCTCCAGGCCCGCGCCGCGGAGCGGGGCGTCGCCTTCGTCGACGCGCCGGTCTCGGGCGGGGCGAAGGGCGCCGCCGAGGGGCGGCTCCTGGCCATGCTCGGCGGGACGGACGCGGATCTCGAGCGCGCCGAGGCGCTGCTCGCGCCGCTGACGCGGCAGGTCGTGCGCTGCGGCGGGCCCGGCGCGGGGAACGTGGCGAAGCTCGTCAACAACCTGCTCTGCTCGGCGCATCTCCTGCTCGCCGGAGAGGCGCTGGCGCTCGGCGAGGCGGCCGGGATCGACCCTCGGGCGCTCGCCGCGGTGCTCGCCGCCGGCTCGGGACGCTCGGCGGCCATCGAGACGAACCTGCCGACCTGGGTGCTCTCCGGCACCTACGACAGCGGCTTCACCATGGGGCTGATGGCGAAGGACGTGCGCCTCGCCCGCGCGCTGGGCGAGGCGGTCGGGGCGCTCGGGCCGCTCTCGCAGGCCGTCGCCCAGACGGTCGCGGCCGGCGAGGCACGCACCGGCGCGGCGGCGGACTTCAACCGGCTGGTCGATCTCGGACGGGGAGAGGCGTGATGCGCGCGGACATCCTGGCGAAGCACTGGGCCGGGCCGATCGGCAGCCTGATCGACGGGGAGATCGTGCCGGGCGCGGGCGCGCCGATCGGGCTCGTGTGTCCCGCCACCGAGGAGCCGCTCGCGACCTACGCGGACGCCGGCGCGGACGTCGCGGACCGCGCGCACGCCGTCGCGGAGCGTGGCGGCGGCGCGTGGCGCGCGCTCGCGGCCTCGAAGCGCGGCGAGATCCTGATGCGGGCAGCCGACCTCGTCGCGCGCGACGCCGGCGCGCTCGCCGAGGTCGAGGCGCTCGTCGCCGGCAAGCCGATCCGCGACGCGCGGGCGGAGGCCGGGCGCGTGGCGGAGATGTTCCGGTACTATGCGGGCTTCGCGGACAAGATCGAGGGCCGTGTCGTCCCCGTCGCCTCGGGGCACCTGACCCTCGTCACGCCCGAGCCGCTCGGCACGATCGTGCAGATCACGCCCTGGAACGCCCCGCTCTTCACCGCCGGCTGGCAGCTCGCGCCGGCGCTCGCCGCCGGCAACGCCGCGATCCTCAAGCCCTCGGAATGGACGCCCGTCACCTCGCTGATGCTGGGGCGCCTCCTGATCGAGGCGGGTGTGCCAGCGGGCGCGGTCGGCGTCGTCGCCGGCTTCGGGCACACGGCGGGCGCCGCGCTCGTCTCGGATCCGCGCTGCGGCAAGGCGGTCTTCGTCGGCTCGGTATCGAGCGGGCGCAGGGTCGCGGCGCTCGCCGCCGCCGCCGGGCGGCCGTCGCTGCTGGAGCTCGGCGGCAAGTCGGCCATGGTGGTCTTCGCCGACGCCGATCTCGCCGGCGCCGCCACCTGCGCGCAGGGTGCGATCTTCGCGGCCGCGGGGCAGAGCTGCACCGCCGGCTCGCGGCTCCTGGTCGAGCGGCCCGTCTACGAGCGGGTGCTGAGCTGGCTCGCGGAGGGCGCCGCGAAGCTGCGCGTCGGCGATCCGCTCGATCCCGCGACCGAGATCGGGCCGCTGCAGAACGCGCGCCAGCACGCGAGCGTGCTCGCCGCCATCGCCGCAGCGCGGGACGCCGGCGCGCGCCTCGTCCTGGGCGGACGGCGACCGGCGGCGCTCGGCGAGGGCCCCGGCTACTTCGTCGCCCCCACGATCTTCGCCGACGTCGCGCCGGAGATGGCCATCGCGCGCGAGGAGATCTTCGGCCCGGTCCTCGCCGTGATCCCCTTCGAGGGCGAGGAGGAGGCGGTCGCGCTCGCCAACGCGACCGAGTTCGACCTCGCCGGCGCCGTCTGGTCCCGGGACGGCGCCAAGGCCCTGCGGGTGGCCCGCCGCCTGCGGGCGGGTTCGGCCTGGGTCAACGGCTACCGGACGCTTTCGGTACAGGTTCCCTTCGGCGGCATGCGCGGCTCCGGCTTCGGCCGCTCGTCGGGAGCCGAGGTGATGGCGGAATACACGCAGGCGAAGAGCCTGTGGATCGAGACGGCGGCGCAGCCGGTGTTCCCGTTCGGGTACGCGCCCGGCACGCCCGGCTGAGGGCGCGCGCCTATTCCGCCGCGACCGCCGGGCCCAGATGCCGCCCCGGCGCGGCGGCGAGCAGCGTGCGCGTGTATTCGTGCCGCGGGTTCAGGAACAGCTCCCGCGTCGGGCCTTCCTCCACCACCTCGCCCCGGCGCATCACCGCGATGCGGTCGCAGATCTGGGCGGCGACGCGCAGGTCGTGGGTGATGAACAGGAGCGCGAGGTCGAACTCGCGCTTCACCTGGTCGAGCAATTCGAGCACCTGCTTCTGCACCGAGACGTCGAGCGCCGAGACCGCCTCGTCGGCGATCAGCACGTCGGGCTCCATGGCGAGCGCGCGGGCGATGGCGATGCGCTGGCGCTGCCCGCCCGAGAACTGGTGCGGGTAGCGGTCGAGCGCGTCCGGCGAGAGGCCGACGAGGCTCATCAGCCGACGCGCACGGGCGAGCGCCTCATCGCGGGGCAGTCCGAAGTTCATAGGCCCCTCCATGACCGACGCGCCGACCGTGCGGCGGGGGTTGAGCGAGCGGTAGGGGTCCTGGAAGACCATCTGCACGCGCCGGCGGTAGGGCGTGAGCGCGCGCGTGGAGAGGCCGGCGATGTCCACGCCGGCGATCTCGATCGCCCCGCTCGTCGGATCGACGAGGCGCACGATGCAGCGCGCGACCGTGGACTTGCCGGAGCCGCTCTCGCCGACGACGCCCAGCGTCTCGCCACGGCGCACGACGAGGTCGACGTCCTTCGCCGCGAGGAAAGCCGGCTGCGTGGCGCGGCCGAACCAGCTCTTGCCGCCGTAGCCCTTCGCGAGCTTGCGCGTCTCGACCGCGATGCTGCCCGAGGCCGCCGTGCGCGTCGGCGGCTCGAGGCTCGGCACGGACGAGATCAGCATGCGCGTGTAGTCGACCTTCGGGTTCGCGAATATCTCGGCCGCCGGCCCCTGCTCCACGATCTCGCCGTGGCGCATCACCACGACCTTGTCGGCGATCTCGGCGACGACGCCGAAATCGTGCGTGATGAACAAGACGCCCGTGCGGCGGCGCTCCTGCATCTCCTTGATCAGCTGGAGGATCTGCGCCTGGGTCGTCACGTCGAGCGCGGTCGTCGGCTCGTCGGCGATGAGGATGACGGGATCGAGCACCATCGCGGCGGCGATCATCACGCGCTGGCGCTGGCCGCCGGAGAGCTGGTGCGGGTAGCGGTCGTAGAGCGCCTGCGGATCGGGCAGGTGCATCGCCTCCATGATCGCGATCACCTTCTCCCGCCGCTCGGCCGGGGAGAGGGACGTGTGGATCTGGAGCACCTCGTCGATCTGGTCGCCGATGGTCATCACCGGGTTGAGCGCGGTGGCGGGCTCCTGGAAGATCATCGCCATGCGGGTGCCGCGCAGGTCACGCAGCCGCTCGGGCGTCGCCTTCAGCACGTCCTCGCCCTCGAGCAGGATCTCGCCGCGCTCTGCGTGGAGCTCGCCCTTGGCGAGGAGGCCCATGACCGAGAAGGCGGTGACGGACTTGCCGGAGCCGGATTCGCCCACCACGCAGACGATCTCGCCGGGGCCGACGTCGAAGCTCACGCCTTCGACGGCGTAGCGCCGATCGGCGCCGGCGGGGAGCGCGACCGCGAGGTCGCGGATGGAGAGGACCGGGCCCGAGCCCTCGTGCATGCCCTGATGCGTGGTCATCGGGTCCTCCTCACCGTTGGCCGACGCGCTTGGCGAGCTTCGGGTCGAGCCGGTCGCGCAAAGCGTCGCCCAGGATGTTCACCGCGAGGATGGTGATCGCGAGCGCGATGCCGGGATAGAGCAGGTTCATCGGCGCGATCTGGAAGAGGAGGCGACCCTCCGCGACCATGTTGCCCCAGGAGGGCACGATCGGCGGCGTGCCGGCGCCCAGGAACGACAGGATCGCCTCGGTCAGCATGGCGGAGGCCGCGACGTAGGTCGCCTGCACGATGAGCGGGGGCACGCAATTGGGGAGCACGTGGCGCCAGAGCAGCTTCGGCAGCGGCGTGCCGACCGACACCGCCGCCTCGACGTAGGGCTCCTCGCGGACGGAGAGCACGACCGAGCGCACGAGGCGCACCACGCGCGGGACTTCCGGCACCACGATCGCGGCGATGACGGTGACGATGCTCGCGCCCGACACCGAGACCAGCGCGATGGCGAGCAGGATGCCCGGGATCGCCATCAGCCCGTCCATGATGCGCATGACGATCGGGTCGAGCCAACGGATGAAGCCGGTGAAGAGACCGATCACGAGCCCGATCACGACCGCGAGCGCCGCCACCGCCAGGCCGACGACGGCGGAGACGCGCGCGCCGTAGACGAGCCGGCTCCAGATGTCGCGTCCGAGATGGTCGGTGCCGAGCCAATGTGCCGCCGAGGCGCCCTGGAGGCGCGCCGCCGGATTGAGCGCGGTCGGGTCGGTCGTGCCGACGAGCGGCGCGAAGACGGCTCCGAGCGCGATGAGCGCGAGGACGAGCGCGGCGAGCGCCGCGAGCGGTTGGCGCTTCAGCGTCCCGGAAAGGCCGGAGGCGGGCGCGGCGGGGGCCGGCGTCGGCGCGTCGCCCGGCGGGATCGCCCCCTCGGCGGTCTTGTCGAGAACGGCGGTCAATAGCGGATCCTCGGGTCGAGCAGGGTGTAGGCGAGATCGATGATCAGGTTCAGCACCACGTAGATCAGCGCGAAGAACAGGATCAGCCCCTGGATGATCGGGTAGTCGCGCCGGGTGATGGCGTCGACGACGAGGCGGCCGAGGCCGGGAATGTTGAAGACGCTCTCCGTCACCACCACGCCGCCGATGAGGAGCGCGACGCCGAGCCCGATGACGGTGACGATCGGCACCGCCGCGTTGCGCAGCGCGTGGCGGAAGAGCACGATCCGCTCGATCTGGCCCTTGGCGCGGGCGGTGCGGATGTAGTCCTCGTTCAAGGTCTCGAGCACGCTCGCGCGGGTGATGCGGGCGATCAGCGCGATGTAGATGCACGAGAGCGTCAGCGTCGGCAGGATGATGCCCTGCGCGAAGGCGCCGAGATCGGTGAAGGGGCTCGTGTAGCCCTGCACCGGCAGCAGCCGCAGCTGGATCGAGAAGAAGTACATGAAGCCGTAGCCGAGCACGAAGACCGGCACGGAGAAGCCGAGCACCGCGAAGACCATCACGGCCCGGTCGATCCAGGTGCCCGAGCGCCAGGCGGCGAGCACGCCGAGCGGCACGGCGACGAGGACCGAGAAGACGATCGTGGACAGCGCCAGCATGAGGGTCGGCTCGATGCGCTGGGCGATCAGCGTCGTCACGGGGAGCCCCGTGAACAGCGATTCCCCGAGGTCGCCCTGGAGCACCTGCCCGATCCAGGTCAGGAACTGCTCCCAGATCGGCCGGTCGAATCCGAAGGCCTGCCGCACGGCCTCGATCTGCTCGCTCGTGGCGGTGTCGCCGGCGAGGATCGCAGCGGGGTCGCCGGAGACGCGCAGCATCAGGAAGACGATCACCGCGACGATGAGGAGGACGGGGATCGTGGAGACGAGGCGCTGCAGGACGAGCAGGGGCATGGGGGTCCTCATCTATCGCGGCGAGACGAGACGGGCGCGACGTGGTTCCCCTCTCCCTCGTGGAGAGGGGCAAGGGGTGTGGGGCGTCGGGCGAGGCGGCACGCTTCCCAAGAGTGGCGGAAGGCCATTGCAGCGCTGCATCGACCGCGCGCACGTCCTGCACGCCCCACACCCCCGGCCCCTCTCCACGAGGGAGAGGGGAGAGCCGGCATCGGCGTCTCGCCCTTCCTCGCCCTCGTCTCCGAGCGATCTCGGAGTGCGATGGAGGGCGCGACGCGGTTCCCCTCTCCCTCGTGGAGAGGGGCTAGGGGTGTGGGGCGTCGGGCAGAGAGCGACGTGCGCCGATGCGGACGAGACCGATCTGCAGGCCTGCATCCGCCTCGAGCCCATTCTCGACGCCCCACGCCCCCGACCCCTCTCTGGGAGAACGCTCTCTCGGGAGAGGGGAGCGCCATCCTCGGCGTCTCGCGTGGATCGTGCCGGGGCGTGCGCATCGGTGCCTCGCCGGGTCGGACGGGAGGCTCCCCGGCACGCCGCCGGGGAGCCGATGGCCTCAGCTCTTCTGGATGTTCCAGAAGAACGGCGGCGCCTCGAGGATGCCCGAGACGTTGTCGCGGTAGCCGGTCGGCGTGAAGAACTGGCCCAGCACGGCGTGGAAGTTCTGCTCGAAGAAGCGCGACTGGATCTTGCGCGCGATCTCCTTCTGGTCGTCGATCGAGCCTGCCTCGGCGAACTCGGTGCGCAGGCCCTCGATGACGTCGTCCTGCGCCCAGCCGACCCAGGCGCCGTCACCCGCCGCCGACATGGCGAACTGCACCACGGGGTCGAGCACGTCCGCGCCCTCCCACCAGGTGACGAACATGTTCCAGCCGCCGTCCTCGACCGGGTTCTTGCTCGCGCGGCGCTGGAGCACCGTCGCCCAGTCCATCGCCTGGGCGTCGACGTTCATGCCCATGCGGCGCATCGTGTCGACGATGACCTGGATGTAGTTGGTCTGGACCGGGATGTCCGTCGTCGCCAGGACGACGAAGGGCTCGCCGTCGTAGCCGCTCTCGGCGAGGAGCCGCTTGGCCTCCTCGAGATCAGGCTCGCGGATGAGATCGGCACCCGCGTCGTTGGCGAAGGTCGTCTCGCAGGGGAAGACCGAGTAGCACTCCTTGAAGTACTCGGGCGAGCCCACCGCCGCCTGCAGCAGCGCCGTCTGGTCGAGCGCCCGCACGATCGCCTTGCGCACGCCCGGGTTCGCGCTCGCGCCGACCAGGCTGTTGAAGCGCGCCATGCCGACGTTGCCGAGCGGGTTGAAGTTCGCAACGTTCACCCCCGGCATGCCGGCGACGATCGGCGCGAGGTCGGCGGGCACCTGCTCCCAGTAGTCGACCTCGCCCGTCATCAGCGCGTTGAGCTGGGTGTTCGGGTCGGGGAAGTTGATCCACTCGACGCCTTCGAGATGCACGACCTTGCCGCCGGCGGCGTTGGACGCGGGCTCGTCGCGCGGCACGTAGTCCGGGTTGCGTTCGTAGACGACGCGCGCGCCGGGGCGGAACTCGCTCGCCACGAAGCGGAACGGCCCGGAGCCCACCTGCTCCTCCGCCGTCAGGCGCTCGGAGGTCGGCTTCTCGGCGAAGCGCTTGGGCATCATGAACGGTACGTTCGTCGAGAGCTTGCCGATCGACTGCAGCACCAGGCCGTAGGGACGCGAGAGCTTCAGCACGATCGTGTCGGTGCCGTCGTGCGTGCAGCTCTCCATGTAGGAGAACAGCCGCCGGCCCATGCCGTCGACCTGACCCCAGCGGATCAGCGAGAGCGCGCAGTCCTCCGCGGTGACGGGGCTGCCGTCGTGCCAGGCGAGGCCGTCGCGCAGCGAGATGCGGTAGGTCAGGTTGTCGGCGGAGACCTCGACGCCGCTCGCCATCTGCGGCTTCACCTCGAGGTTCGCGTCCTGGGCGAAGAGCGTGTCGTAGATCAGGTAGCCGTGGTTCCGGACGATGTAGCCCGTCGTCGCCACCGGATCGAGGATCGTCAGCGAGGCGTGCGGGATCACCTTGAGGATCCCGCTCGGCGCGGCCCGCGCGCGCCCCATGCCGAAGGGTAAGGCAGTCATGCCCGCCGTCGCGGCGGCACCCGCGAGCAGATCGCGCCTGGTCAGCTTGAAGGTCATCGTCGGTTCCCCTCTTCGTTCGTTCGTGTGCGGACGAGCCGCAGACGGATCGGAGACTTGCGCGATGTCCTCCCCAGCGCGCCGATCGCCCATCCGATGACGATGGTCATGCAAGCTGCACGCCATCGACACTCCCCCGCGGCGCATCGAGCGCGGGGAAATTCACTGCGGCCTCCACCACGGCGGCGGCCGCGAGGACGAGCGCGTCCTCGCCGCGGCGCGCGACGATCTGGAGGCCGATCGGCAGGCCCTCGCGCGTGAGCCCGACGGGCACGGTCGCGGCGGGCTGGCCGGAGAGGTTGAACGGGTAGGTGAAGGGCGACCAGTCGCTCCACGGCCCTTCGAAGCGCTCCGGCACGCCGGGGCCGGTGGGGCGGCCGTCGACGGTCGGCGCGCCGATGGGCATCGTCGGCGTGATCAGGAGGTCGACCTCGTCGTGGTAGCGGCGCATGCGCTCGGCGAAGACCTGGCGCGCCGCGAGCGCGTCGACGTAGGCCGACGCCGGCAGCCGCTCGCCGGCCTGCGCCGAGGCGGCGAAGCCGGGATCGCACAGGTGGCGGCGGTCCGGCGGCATCTTCGCCCACAGGCTCGCAGAACCGGCGAGCCAGAAGACGTTGCAGACGTCGAGCACGTCCTCGATGCCCGGATCGCCCTCGCTCACGCGCACGCCGGCGGCGGCCAGCGGCGCGAGCGCGGCCCGGCAGGCGGCCTCGACGTCCGCGTCCACGAACTTCGCGTAGCCGAGATCGGGGCTGAACGCGGCCGTGAGCCCGGCGAGCGAGCGCCCGAGCAGCGCGCGCGCCGCCGGCGGCGCCTCGGCGGAGGCGAGCGTGTCGCGCGTATCCGGGATCGCCATCAGCTCGAGGAGCAGCGCGACGTCGGCGACCGTGCGCGCCATCGGCCCGAGGATCGCGAGCACGCCCATCGCGGAGGCGGGAAAGGCGGGGATGCGTCCCGACGTCGGCTTGAGGCCGGCGAGCCCGCAGAAGGCGCAGGGGATGCGCACGGAGCCGAGCCCGTCCGTCCCGACGTGCAGCACGCCGATGCCGAGCGCCGCCGCCGCCGCCGCACCGGCCGACGAGCCGCCGGAGGTGCGTGCGACGTCCCAGGGATTTCGCGTGACGCCGTGAGCGGGGCTGTCGCCCATCCCCTTCCAGCCGAGCTCGGGCAGGCTCGTGTAGCCGACGAGGACGGCGCCGGCCTCCTTCAGGCGACGCGTCGCCGGCGCGTCGAAGTCGGGCGTGGTCGGTGGCAGCGCCCGCGAGCCGCGCCGCATTTCCCATCTGGCGACGGCGACGTTGCCCTTCATCGTGGCGGGGACGCCGTCGGCGGGGCCCAGCGGCACGCCGGCACGCCAGCGTGCCTCGGACGCGCGGGCCGCCTCCATCGCGGCGTCGTCGTCGACCCGGACGAAAGCGTTGATCGCCCCCTCGAAGCGGTCGCGCCGGGCGATGACCGCCTCGGCGACCTCCACCGGCGAGCAGCGTCCCGCGGCATAGGCCGCCGTCAGCTCGGCTGCGGTCATCTCGTGGATGTCGGCCATCGCGGTGCCCTCCGCCCGGTCGGTCACGCGAGCCTAGGCTAGACCGAGCCGGGTGCGCGGCGAAATACGCGCATGACCGAATGCGTATTGGCGCACGCGCAGACCCCATGGCATCGACGTGCCGGTGCGGCGACGCTACCCTGCCTCAGAGGAAGCGATCCGCCACGCACGAAGGAGTACCGCGCCGATGACCGGGGTCGCCTCTGGATCCGGAGCGAAGCGTGTCGTCATCGGCGGCTTCATGCACGAGACGAACACGTTCGCGGCGACGAAGGCGGATCTCGACGCCTTCCGCCACGGCGGCGGATGGCCGCCCCTGACGGAGGGGGCGGACGCGATCGCGGCGACGCGCGGCGTCAACGTCGGCATGGCCGGGGCGATCGCCGCTGCGGAAGCGGCCGGCTGGGAGATCGTGTCGACGCTGTGGGCGGCGGCGAGCCCGTCGGCCCACGTCACGCGGGACGCCTACGAGGCGATCGCCGAGCGCCTGCGCGCCCGCATCTCGGACGCGCTGGCGGCGGCCCCCCTCGACGGCGTGCTGCTCGACCTCCACGGCGCCATGGTCGCCGAGCATCTCGACGACGGCGAGGGCGAGATCGTCGCGCGGGTGCGCGCCCTCGTCGGCCCGGACGTGCCGATCGTCGCGAGCCTCGACCTGCACGGCAACATCGGCCCACGCCTCGTCGAGACGGCGGACGCGCTCGTGGCCTACCGCACCTATCCCCATGTCGACATGGCGCGGACGGGCGAGCGCGCGGCGGCCCTCCTCGCGCGGCTGATGGCGGGCGAGCGGCTGGCGCGCGTCTTCCGCCCCCTCCCCTTCCTGGTGCCGGTGCCCTGGCAATGCTCGCTCGTCGAGCCGGCACGCACGCTCTATGCGGGGCTCGAGGCGCTCGAGGCCGATCCCGCCGTGGCGGCGCTGTCGCTGATGATGGGCTTTCCCGCCGCCGACATTCCCGATTGCGGCCCGAGCATCCTCGCCTACGCGACCGATGCCGCGACCGCCGAGGCGGCTGCGCGAGCGCTGGAGACCGCGTTCCTCGCCGCCGAGGACGCCTTCGCCGGCGAGGCGCTCGCGCCGGACGCCGCCGTGGCGCGGGCCCGCGCCATCGTCGCGGAGCGCGGCGGGCCGGTGGTGATCGCCGACACGCAGGACAATCCGGGCGCGGGCGGCGACGCCGACACGACGGGCCTGCTGCACGCGCTCGTCGCCGCGGGCGTCCCGAGCGCGGCGATCGGCGTGATGGTCGATCCCGCGGCGGCGGCAGCGGCCCACGCGGCGGGCGAAGGCGCGCGGATGAGCCTCTCGCTCCCCGGCAGCGGGCTCCCGGGCGATCGGCCCTTCACGGCGGAGGCGATCGTCGAGCGCCTCTCCGACGGCGTCTTCGTCGCCGACGGCCCGTACTACGGCGGCACCACGATGCGGCTCGGCCCGAGCGCGGCGCTGCGCATCGGCGGCGTGCGCGTCGTCGTCGCCTCGCACAAGGCGCAGGCCGCCGACCGGGCGATGTTCCGCTATGTCGGCATCGCGCCGGAGGAGGCGGACATCGTCTGCGTGAAGAGCTCCGTGCACTTCCGCGCCGACTTCGCGCCGATCGCGCGCGCGATCCTCGTCGCCGCCGCGCCCGGCCCGATGCCGGTGAGCCCCGCCGACCTCCCCTTCACCCGGCTGCGCCCGGGCCTGCGGCTCGCGCCGAACGGGCCCGTGTTCGCGCCCCCGTCCACAGGAGACGCCCCGTGAGCACCGCGACCCCGACGATCCCGCCCGCAATCGCGGGCTTCGCCGATGCGCTCACCGCGATCAGGCGGGACTTCCACGCGCACCCGGAACTCGGCTTCGAGGAGACCCGGACCGCCGGGCGCGTCGCCGCGCTGCTGCGCGAGTGGGGCGTCGACGAGGTGCACGAGGGCGTCGGCGGCACCGGCGTCGTCGGCGTCGTGCGCGGCGCGCGGCCGGGGACGCGCAGCATCGGGCTGCGCGCCGACATGGACGCGCTGCCGATGGAGGAGGCGACGAACCTGCCCTGGCGCTCGACGCGGCCGGGCCTGTTCCACGGCTGCGGCCACGACGGGCACACGACGATGCTGCTCGGCGCCGCGCGTGCGCTGGCGCAGGACCGCGACTTCGCGGGCACCGTCGTGCTGATCTTCCAGCCCGCCGAGGAGGGGCTCGGCGGGGCGCGCGCGATGCTCGCGGACGGCCTGTTCGCACGCTTCCCCTGCGACGAGGTCTACGCCCTCCACAACGCCCCCGCCCTGCCGCTCGGGTCGGTCGGCATCACGCCGGGGGCCGGCATGGCCGGGGCGAGCTTCTTCGACATCCTCGTGCGCGGGCGCGGCGGGCACGCGGCGATACCGCACCACACGCGCGATCCCGTCCTCGTCGCCACCGCCCTCGCCCAGGCCTCCCAGAGCGTCGTCGCCCGCGACGTCGACCCGCTCCAGCCGGCGGTTCTCTCGATCACGCGGATCGCGGCGGGCGCAGCCTACAACGTCATCCCCGACGAGGCCCGGCTCGCAGGGACCCTGCGCTACTTCTCGGACGGAACGCGCACCGTCCTGGTCGAGCGGCTGGAGGCGTTGGCGCGGGGGCTGGCGCAGGCCTATGCGGCGGAGATCGAGGTCTCGATCCGCGACGTCTTCACGGTGCTCGAGAACGATACCGAAGCCGTCGAGGCCGCGGCGGCGGCGGCGCGGGACGTCGTGGGCGAGGCTGGCGTCGACGCCGCCTACCCGCCGAGCGTCGCGAGCGAGGACTTCGCCGACATGCTGCGGGCCGTGCCGGGCGCCTATCTCTGGGTCGGCCACGGTGGCGACGTGCCGCTGCACAATCCCGGCTACGTCTTCGACGACGCGGTCCTGCCGGTGGGCGCGAGCCTGCTCGACCGGATCGCGCGCACGCGGCTCGCGTGAGGGTCCCGCGCTAGAACGGCGTCCCGGCCTCCCGCTTGCGCGCCCGCGCGGCGAGCGCCCAGAACTCGAGATCGCCGAGGAACTTGGCGAGCGCCTTGGCCAGGAACGGCGTGCGATCCTCGCCCTCGAGCGAGACCGCGTCCTGGACCTGCGGTACCGGCAGCAGCGTGGAGATCGTCGGCATGCCGAGCTCGGCGAGCGTCATGCGCAGCTGCATCGCCGCGCGCACGCCGCCGTAGCGCCCGGCGGAATAGCAGGCGATGCCGGCGGGCTTGAAGAACCATTCCTCGAGATAGTGGTCGAGCATGTTCTTCAGGGCCGGCGGGATGCCGTGATTGTACTCGCCCGAGACCACGACGACGGCGTCGCTCGCGCGGATCATGCCGGCGAGCCGCTCCATCGGCTCGGGCGCCTCGCCCGGCGCGAACTCCTTGTACATCCGGTCGAGGAACGGCAGCGGGATCTCGGCGGCGTCGGCGAGGAGCGCACGCTGGCCCCGCGCCTCGACGGCGCGCACGAGGAGCCGCGCGAGGCCGATGCCGCGGCGCGCGCTGCGCACCGAGCCGTAGAGCACGAGGATGGTCAGCGGGTCGTCCCGCGCGGTGTCGGTCTCGGGGTTGTCGGCGGTCATGGGCTGCTCCGAGCGCGTCCTTCGGCGCGCTCATCCTGGCGGGCGAGGGGGACGCCCGGAAGACACCTTGTCGTGAGCGCGGCGATCTCCTCCACTCCCTCCGGCCCGCCGCCGCTTCGCTGTGCAACAGCGCACCCGGTGCGCAACCGTCGACGGCGAACCTGCCCGATTCAGCGGCGACCCTAGGGGAAACCCGGAGCGATTCGCCCTGGCCTCCCTCTTGCACCGCGGCGCGGGTGAGGCGCCGCGGGGGGCGGCGCTAGAATGCAACGACAGGGGGACGGCTTCCATGACCTTCACGCGTAGACACGTGCTCGGCCTCGGCGCGGCGCTCGCCGGCGCCTCCATGTTCCGCGGCGTGCCCGCGCTCGCCCAGGGCGAGCCGATCAAGGTGGGCGTGCTGCACTCGCTCTCGGGGACGATGGCGATCTCCGAGACGACGCTGAAGGACGTCATGCTGATGCTCATCGAGCAGCAGAACGCCAAGGGCGGCCTGCTCGGGCGCCCGCTCGAGGCGGTGGTCGTCGACCCCGCCTCCGACTGGCCGCTCTTCGCCGAGAAGGCGCGCGAGCTGATCACCGGCGGCTGCGCGGCGACGTTCGGCTGCTGGACCTCGGTGTCGCGCAAGTCGGTGCTGCCGGTCTTCGAGGAGCTCAACTCGATCCTGTTCTACCCCGTCCAGTACGAGGGCGAGGAGAGCCAGCGCAACGTGTTCTACACCGGCGCCGCGCCCAACCAGCAGGCGATCCCGGCGGTCGACTACCTGATGGACGTCGAGGGCGTCGAGCGCTGGGTGCTGGCGGGCACCGACTACGTCTACCCGCGCACCACGAACCGCATCCTCGAGGCCTATCTCCAGGCCAAGGGAGTCGCCCCCGAGGACATCCTGATCAACTACACGCCCTTCGGCCATTCCGACTGGCAGACGATCGTCTCCGACATCCGCCGCTTCGGCGGCGAGGGCAAGCGCACGGCGGTGGTCTCCACCATCAACGGCGACGCCAACGTGCCCTTCTACCGCGAGCTCGCCAACCAGGGCGTGGCGGCGACCGACATCCCCGTCGTCGCCTTCTCGGTGGGCGAGGAGGAGCTCGCCGGCATCGACACCGGCCCGCTCGTCGGCCACCTCGCGGCGTGGAACTACTTCATGTCCGTCGACACTCCGGAGAACCGCGCCTTCATCGAGGCCTGGCACGCCTTCACCGGCGACACGAGCCGCGTCACCAACGACCCGATGGAGGCCCATTACATCGGCTTCAACATGTGGGTGAAGGCGGTGGAAGCGGCCGGCACGACCGATGCCGACGCCGTGATCGACGCCATGGTCGGCGTCGCGGTCCCCAACCTCACCGGCGGCATCTCGGCGATGATGCCCAACCACCACATCACGAAGCCCGTCCTCGTCGGCGAGATCCAGGACGACGGCCAGTTCGCCGTCGTGTGGGAGACCGCCGGCCTCGTCCCGGGCGACGCCTGGTCCGACCATCTCGAGGGCTCGAAGGACCTGATGTCCGACTGGCAGGCCCCGATGAGCTGCGGCAACTTCAACGTCGCAACCGGCTCGTGCGGCGGGGCGTGACCCGCGCCTGACCGCGGCGGCGCCCGCCACGGGGGCCCCCGCCCCGTCCCCCCCAACCCCATACGTCCCCAAGGCCGCGCACAAGGCGCATCTCCCCCCGACGCCGCTACCCCA
>NZ_JBQTCJ010000014.1:0-75756 GCF_052380005.1 Salinarimonas sp. NSM | reverse complement strand
CGCCTGGGGGGCGGCCGCGGCGGGGGCCGCCGCGTCGGTGCGCGTCACCTGCACCTGGGCCTCGGGCTGGACGAGGATGCCCGGCGTTCGGCGCGGGGCGTCCGCCGCGGCCTCGGCAGGGCCGTCGGCGCGGGGAAGCGAGGCGGGTATCTCGGCCGGCAGCGCCGGCTCCCGCGGCGCCTCGATCCGCACCGACGTGGGCGTGACCGCGAGCGCCGGCGGAGCGTCGCGCGCCGGGAGCACCGGCGGGATCGGCTGCAGGGGCCCCGAGAGCGGCGAGGCCAGCGTGACCTGCGTCGTCCTGAAGAGCTTGCGCTCGCTCGAGCCGCAGCCCGCCAGGAGCGGGGCCGCGAGGATGAGGCCGAGGGCCGTGCGCGTGCTGATCATGCCGGTGGGAGCCCTGCGTCGTTCCCCTGCATGTTGGGACGGTATGGTTAACCCGCCGTTATCGCCGGGGCTGCGGCGCGGACGACGCCCGGAGATGCGCGCGTCCTTCTCGGGTGATGTTCTGCGTCATCCGCGTCAGAGTTGCATTGCTAATTCAAGGTCGTGTTCGCCGCCCATTTTCAAGTTGTGTCCTCCCGCGCCATCCCCTGATATCGGCGGATGCGTTGCCCCGCTCTCCCGTCGATTCTCGGCGCTCTCGCCCTCATCCTTGCTGCCGTCGTGGCACCCGCCGGCGCCGCCGACGGCGACGTCCACCGCGGGATGGCCCGCGTCGTCGACGGGGACACGATCGCGCTCGAAGGGGCGGGGAGCGGGCCCGACCTGCGCATCCGCCTCTTCGGGATCGACGCGCCCGAGGGGGATCAGGCCTGCACCGACGCGCGCGGGCGCGCCTGGGCCTGCGGCGACGTCGCGGCGCGGCGGCTCGCTCAGCTCGTGCAGGGGCGGGTCGTCGCCTGCGAGGAGCGCGATCGCGACCAGTACGAGCGCATCGTCGCGATCTGCCGGATCGGCGGGCGCGACGTCAACGAGACGCTCGTCGCCGAGGGGCTCGCCTTCGCCTACCGGGAGTTCAGCGAGCGCTACGTCGCGCATGAGAGCGCGGCGCGCCGGGACGGGCGCGGGGTGTTCGCCGGGCAGGCGCTCGCGCCGTGGGAGCATCGCGCCGCGCAGCGCACGGGATCGACCGTGCTCGCGGGGCCGAACGGCTGCACGATCAAGGGTAACATCAGCCGCTCCGGCCGGCGGCTCTACCACACGCCCGCGAGCCCGAGCTTCGCCGAGACCCGCATCGACGAGGCCAGCGGCGAGCGATGGTTCTGCAGCGAGGCGCAGGCCCGCGCCGCCGGCTTCGCGCCCGCCCATCGCTGACGCTCCCTCGCGGCCCGCGTCACGCCGGCGCGCCCCCGAAGCCGCCGCGGAACCCCCGCCGCCGCGCCCCGTTCCCGCCCGCATCGATACACGACGAACGGGAGCGCGATCCATGGCGCGGCTGAAGCCCTTGAACGAGCAGGTCATCGTCCTCACCGGCGCCACGAGCGGCATCGGCCTCGTCACCGCGCGCCGGCTGGCGGCCGAGGGCGCGAGCCTCGTCCTCGCCGCGCGCAATGCGGACGCGCTCGAGAGGGTCGCACGCGAGCTGCGCGAGGGTGGCGCGCGAGTCGCGACCTGCGTCGCCGACGTCGGCGAGGAGCGCGACATCATGCGCATCAGTGACCAGGCGATCCGCACCTACGGCGGGTTCGACACCTGGATCAACAACGCGGGCGTCGCGGTCTACGGGCGTATCGACGAGGTCGAGACGCAGGACATGCGCCGGCTCTTCGACACGAACTTCTGGGGCACGGTCTACGGCTGCCGCGCAGCGGTGGCGCATTTCCGCGCCCGCGGCGGCGGCAAGATCGTCAACGTCGGCTCCGTGCTCGGCGATCGGGCCATCCCGCTGCAGGGGCCGTATTCCGCCTCCAAGGCCGCGGTGCGCGGCTTCACCGAGGCGCTGCGCTCCGAGATGGACGTGACGGACGCGCGGGTCTCGATCACGCTGATCAAGCCGTCGGCGATCAACACGCCCTACAAGGAGCACGCGAAGAACTACCTCGACCACGCACCGCAGAACCCGCCTCCGGTCTACGAGCCGGAGACCGTGGCCCGCGCGATCCTCCACGCCTGCACCCACGACGTGCGCGATCTCGTCGTCGGCGGCGGCGGTCGGCTGATCGCGTGGGGCGCGTCGCTCGCGCCGCGCACGGCGGACCGGGTGATGGGCCGAATCATGCCCGGCCTCCAGCAGACGAACCGCCCGGCGGGCCCGCGCCGCGACTCGAGTCTCTACGGCCCGGGCGGCGACGGCTCCGAGCGCAGCGAATATCCCTTCACCCTGAAGACGTCCGCCTATACGCAGGCGACGATGCACCCCGGGCTGGCCACCGCCGCGGCGGTGGCGGCGGGCGCGGGGATCGCCGCGCTGGTCTACGCCGCCGGCCGCACGCCGTCCCGGCGCGCGCGATCGGCGCCCGCCTCGGGCCGGGCGACGCCGCGCGCCGTCATCCACCGTCGCTGACGCGGCGGCGCAGCCAGGCCTCGTAGCGGGGCTCGACCCGACGCATGTCCTCGTAGAGCCAGACCATCCGGTCGAGGAACCAGAGCTTGCCGGCGTAGACGAGCCCCATGCCGAACGCGGTGGGCCAGGGGTCGAGCGCCCACAGGCCAAAGGCGAGGAACGGCACGCCCGCGGAGGCCAGAGCCGTCAACCGGTTCGCCATGACCCGATGATGCGCCGGGATCGGCACCGCATCGCGGGCGAGGAGCACGCGCTCGCCGAACGTCGCCTTCGATGCCCAATTGTCGGTGGAGGCCGGGCGCGACGTCATGCGCGCGTTCGCCCAGGTGAACGCCGCCACGGCCGCCACCGCCGCGAGCGCCCACCACCCGATCCAGGCCCGCGACCAGATCGCCGCGACGAGGAGCGGCAGCCCCAGCAGCATGCGCGTGTAGACGCTCATCGGGTGGGCGTGCCGCTCCCAGGCCGCATCGTCCATCGCCATCAGGCGCTCGGACGCCTTGAAGATGTCCATCACAGCCGTCCTCCGCCGCGCCTCGCCGCGTGAGGGCGCCGCGCGGCGTCACCGCTATCCCGCCGGGCACGCGCCGTCGAGGCTCGACAGCCGTCGGCCCCTATGATACGAGATCTCAAGAGATATGGAGATATGGAAGCGTGCTCGAACGCGACGCGCTCTCGGCTTTCGGTGCCCTGTCGCAGGAGACGCGCCTGCGGGTCCTGCGGCTGCTCGTTCGCGCCGGAGAGGCCGGCATGGCGGCCGGGTCGATCGGCGAGGCGGTGGGCGCGTCGTCCTCGGGCCTGTCGTTCCATCTCGCGCATCTCGAGCGCGCCGGTCTCGTCGAGGGCCGGCGCGAGAGCCGCTCGATCGTCTATCGGGCGCGGCTGGACAGCCTGACGGATCTCGTGCGCTTCCTCCTGGAGGAGTGCTGCGGGGGGCGCCCGGAGGTCTGCGCGCCGATCCTGGGGAGCCTGCCCATGCCCGCCACCATGCCGGACCGCGTCTACAACGTGCTCTTCCTCTGCTCCGGCAACAGCGCCCGCTCGATCATGGCCGAGAGCCTCCTGCGCAAGGAGGGGGCGGGGCGCTTCCGCGCCTTCTCGGCGGGCTCGCGGCCCAAGGGTGCCGTCGACCCGCTGGCGCTCGAGGTGCTGGAGGCCTTCGACATGCCGACCGACGACCTTCGCTCGAAGTCCTGGACGGAGTTCGCCGAGCCCGATGCGCCGCAGCTCGATTTCGTCTTCACCGTCTGCGACGCCGCCGCCGGCGAGGCCTGCCCGGTCTGGCCGGGCCAGCCGATGACGGCGCATTGGGGCATCGAGGACCCCGCCGCCGTCGAGGGTGCGCCCTTCGAGCGCGCGCGCGCCTTCGGCCAGGCCTTCCGCTACCTGAAGAACCGCATCGGCGTGTTCACGAGCCTGCCCATCGCGAGCCTGGACCGGCTCGCCCTGTCGCGGAAGCTCGACGAGATCGGCACGCTGACCGGCGCCTCCGTCGGTGCCGTCGTCCCCTCCCAGCGCGAGAGCGCCTGATCATGTCCGTGTTCGAGCGCTGGCTCACGCTCTGGGTCGCCCTGTGCATCGTCGTCGGCATCGTGCTGGGGCGGCTCGAGCCCGAGCTGTTCCAGGGGCTCGCGGCGATCGAGGTCGCGCGCGTCAACCTGCCGGTGGCGGCGCTGGTCTGGCTGATGATCTTCCCCATGCTGGTGAAGATCGATTTCGCCGCGCTGGGCGAGGTGACGAAGCAGTGGCGCGGGATGGGCGTGACGCTCTTCGTCAACTGGGGGATCAAGCCGTTCTCGATGGCCGTGCTCGGCTGGATCTTCATCGGCTGGCTGTTCCGTCCGCTGCTGCCGCAGGACCAGATCGAGAGCTACATCGCCGGGCTCATCCTGCTCGGCGCCGCACCCTGCACGGCCATGGTCTTCGTCTGGTCCAACCTGTGCCGGGGCGAGCCGCGCTTCACGATCACGCAGGTGGCGCTCAACGACGTCGTCATGGTCTTCGCCTTCGCGCCCATCGTGGCGCTGCTGCTCGGGCTCTCGGCGATCGTGGTGCCGTGGGAGACGCTCCTGCTCTCGGTGGTGATCTACATCGTCGTGCCGGTGATCGCGGCCTGGCTCGCACGCCGGCGGCTCCTCGCGCGGGGCGGGACGGCGGCGCTGGAGGCGCTGCTCGCGCGGCTCCAGCCGGTCTCGCTCGTCGCGCTTCTGGCGACGCTCGTGCTGCTGTTCGGGTACCAGGGCGAGCAGATCGTCGAGCAGCCCCTCGTCATCCTGCTGCTGGCCGTGCCGATCTTCCTGCAGGCCTACCTGACCTTCGGCCTCGGCTATCTGCTCAACCGCGTGCTCGGCGAGAGCCATGCGGTGGCCGGCCCCTCGGCGCTGATCGGCGCCTCGAACTTCTTCGAGCTCGCGGTCGCGACCGCCATCGCGCTGTTCGGCTTCTCCTCGGGCGCGGCGCTCGCGACGGTGGTCGGCGTGCTGATCGAGGTGCCGGTGATGCTCTCCCTCGTCGCCATCGTGAACCGCTCGCGCGCCTGGTACGAGCGCGGCGTCCCGCGGCGAGCGGCGGCGAGCGGCGCCAACGATCCCTGACCTTCGAAGGACATCTTCCATGACCCTGCGCGTCGGCATCAACGGCCTCGGCCGAATCGGCAGGCTCGCCCTGCGCGCCGCGCTCGGCGGCGCCGAGCGGCCGGACGACGATCCGCGCCGGGGCAACCGGCTCGAGATCGTCGCCGTCAACGAGCTGAAGGGCTCGGCGTCGGCGCTGGCGCACCTCGTCGAGTTCGACTCGGTGCAGGGTCGCTGGCGCGTGCCGATCCGGGCCGAGGGGGAGGGCGCGATCCGCATCGGCGATCGCAGGATCGCGTTCTCGCAGCACCGCGCGCCGGGGGACATCCCGTGGGGCGATCTGGGCGTCGACGTCGTGATCGAGGCGACCGGCAAGTTCCTGAAGCCGGACGTGCTCGAGGGCCATCTCGCACGGGGCGCCCGGCGCGTCGTCGTCGCTGCGCCGGTGAAGGACCCCTCCGTGCTGAACGTCGTGGTCGGCGTCAACGAGCACCTCTACGACCCGGGTCGTCACCCGATCGTCACCGCCGCCTCCTGCACCACGAACTGCCTCGCGCCGGTGGTGAAGGTGGTTCACGAGGCGATCGGCATACGGCACGGGCAGATCACCACGATCCACGATCCGACGAACACCAACGTCGTCACCGACGCGGTGCACGCGGACCTGCGCCGTGCCCGCTCGGCCATGCTCTCGCTGCAGCCGACGACGACGGGCAGCGCCACCGCCATCGCGCTGATCTACCCCGAGCTGAAGGGCAAGCTGAACGGCCACGCCGTTCGCGCCCCGGTGCTCAACGCCTCGCTGACCGATTGCGTCTTCGAGCTCGCCCGGGAGACCACGCCCGAGGAGGTCAACCGGCTCTTCGCGCAGGCCGCGGCGGGGCCGCTCGCGGGCATCCTCGGCTACGAGGAGCGCCCGCTCGTCTCCGCCGACTACGCGCGCGACACCCGCTCCTCGATCGTCGACGCGCCCTCGACCATGGTCACGGACGGCACGCTGCTGAAGGTCTACGCCTGGTACGACAACGAGATGGGCTACGCCTGCCGCATGGTCGACCTCGTGACGCACATGGCGCGCGTCGGGCTCTGAAGGGGAGATCCGCCATGACCGCCGGGGCGCGCAACTACGCCATCGTCACCGCGAGCTACTGGGGCTTCACCCTCACCGACGGCGCGCTGCGCATGCTGGTGCTCCTGTACTTCTTCCAGCTCGGCTACTCGCCCTTCACGCTCGCCTTCCTCTTCCTTCTCTACGAGGCGGCGGGCATCGGCGCGAACATGATCGGCGGCTGGCTCGCCACACGCTTCGGCGTCACCCGCATGCTGATGACGGGACTCGCGACGCAGATCGCGGGCTTCCTCGTCCTCTCCGCCGTCTCGCCGGACTGGGCGGCGGCGCTCGCGGTCGCCTGGGTCGTCGCGGCGCAGGGCGTGTGCGGCGTCGCCAAGGACCTGACGAAGACCGCGTCGAAGAGCGCCATCAAGGTGGCGGAGGCGCTGGCGCGCGAGGACGCCGGCGAGAGCCGGCTGTTCCGCTGGGTCGCGTTCTTCACCGGCTCGAAGAACGCCATGAAGGGTTTCGGCTTCTTCCTCGGCGGCGTCTTGCTGCAGACGCTCGGCTTCTCGCAGGCGCTGTGGGTGATGGCCGGCGCGCTCGCGCTCGTGCTCGCGAGCGTGTTCCTGGCGCTGCCGCGGGACATGGGGAAGGCCAAGGCGTCGAAGAGCGCGCGTGAGCTGTTCGCCAAGTCGCGCGGGGTGAACCTGCTCGCCGGCGCCCGCGTGGCGCTGTTCGGGGCGCGTGACGTCTGGTTCGTCGTCGGCGTGCCGGTGTTTCTCTACGCGAACGGCTGGACCTTCACCATGGTCGGCGGCTTCCTCGCCGCCTGGACGATCGGCTACGGCGCGGTGCAGGCGGCCGCCCCCGCCTTCGTCAAGCGCAGCCCCGACGGCGTGAGCGCGGAGGTCGACGGGGCGCGGGCCTGGTCCTTCGCGCTCGCCGCCGTGCCGGCGCTGATCGCCGCGGCGCTCGCCGGCGGGATCGGCCGGCCGGACCTCATGCTCGTCGTGGGGCTCGGCGTCTTCGGCGTCGCCTTCGCGGTGAATTCCTCCGTCCACTCCTACCTCATCCTCGCCTATGCGGGTTCGGAGAAGGCGGCGGAGGACGTGGGCTTCTACTACGCGGCGAACGCTGCGGGGCGCTTCACGGGAACGCTCCTCTCGGGGCTGCTCTACCAGGCGGGCGGCATCCTCGCCTGCCTCCTCGGCTCGGCCGTGATGCTCGCGATCTGCTTCGCGGTGACGCTGGCGCTCCCGCGGGGGAAGGCGGCACAGGCGGCGACCTGAGGCGTCCGCGCACGCGCCGGGAACCCCGCCCGCGCCCCGGCCATTGCCCGTCGGTCGCCCGCGTAGCCAGAGGAGCCCGACCATGGCAGCCGACAGCAACGATCCCCGCCGAGACCGCCCGAACCTGAAGGACGAGGACGTCGGGCGCCTGCGCAACCGGCAGCGCAGCGGACCTGCGCCGGTCGAGGAAGGCGGCGCGGAGGGCAGCCTCACGCAGCGCGAGGCCTGGGGCGATCCGGGCGGGGAGGCGCAGGCCTATCGCGCGGCGACCAGCGGCGCCGGCGGCGACGCATCCGGCCACGGAGAGCTCACGGCGCGCGAGACGCCGGAGACGACCCGCCATCTCTCCGGGGACGACCGCGAAGCGGACGACGGATCCGGGGGGCGCTGACGCGGGTCAGACGCAGTGCAGCAGAGCGCGCCGGGCCGGCGTGTTCTGGGCCACAGGCTCGAAGGTCCCGCTCGCCGGATCGCGCACCAGCAGGCGGCCCGACGCGATGCCGAAATACGCGCCGTGGAGCGTGAGCCGCCCCCGCTCGACGAGGGTGCGCACGCACGGGAACGTCATCAGGTTCTCGAGCGACAGCTCGACGGAGGCGAGCTCGAGGCGCGTGCGATAGGCGTCCCCGTCGCCGGGACGGCGCGGGCCGAGGCTCTCCGCCGCCGGCGCGATCTGGCTCATCCAGCGCCCGATGAAATCGCCCGGCGAGAGCGGCGAGGCCTCGTCGGCGAAGGCGCGGATGCCGCCGCAGCGGGCGTGCCCCAGGACCACGATGTGCTTCACCTTGAGTGCCTGGACGCCGAACTCGAGCGCGGCGGACGTGCCGTGCTGGGTGTCGCCGTCCGGCTCGTAGGCGGGCACGAGGTTGGCGACGTTGCGCACGACGAGCAGCTCGCCCGGCGCGGCGTTGAAGATCACCTCCGGCGAGACGCGGCTGTCGACGCAGCCGATCACCATGATCTCGGGATTCTGCCCGCTCTCGGCGAGCTCGGCGTAGCGCGCACGCTCGTCGGCGAAGCGTCCTGTCAGGAAATCGCGATAACCCTCGACGAGCCTGTCCGGAATCATGCCGCGCTCCTCGCTTCGTCGGGCCCTCGGGAGATCGTCCCCCCGCGAGAGCCGCGCGCGTCCGACCGCCGGGCCCGGCGATCGTCCATGAAACGCGTGTAGATTAGCCGGGTTCGACAGGCAAGCTATGGAAGACTGCGCAGGCGGGCGTAGTCGCCGACGATGAGCCGGAAGGGCTCCTCGTCCTCCTCGATCGTGGGAAAGCGGGGCAGGGGTGGCTCGAAGACGTTGTCCGTCGCGTCGTCGTTGACGGTGGAGACCTCGCCCACCAGCACGTCGCCGCCCTCGCCCCAGAAGGCGTGCCAGACGCCGGGCTCCAGGGTGATGCTCTCGCCCGGGCCGAGATCGATCACGCCGCCGGCCTCGACCTCGCGGACGATCCCGTCGCAGGGCACCCGCACGGGGGCGCGGCGGTCGATGCTCCCGTCCTCGGCGGGGGCGTGGAGCCGCAGCGCCAGGCGCGCGCCGTCGCGGGCACCGCGCACGATGATGTCCTCGGCCTTGACCACGTGGCGGTGCATCGGCCCGAGCCGGTCGCGCCCGACGATCATCAGCTTCTCGGCGTAGAGCATGCCGCGCCCGCGGGCGAGATCGGCCGCGCGGCCGTTGCGCAACGTGAAGAGCACGAGCCCCACGGCGTCGAAGCGCCCCTGGCCGTAATCCGTCACGTCCCAGCCGAGCCCCGCCTCGAGAATGCCCGCGACCCGCTCCCGCTCGGAGGCGAAGCGCGCCGGTTCCCACTGCGCGAAGGCCGGCAGAACGAAGCCGAAGGAGCGGATGAAGGCGTCGGCGTCGCGCAGGATGGCGTTGATCTCGGAGCGTCTCATGCGGCACGCGAAGCCCGGCTCGGTGAGGGAGCGGCGAGCCTACAGGCGGCGGCGCCGGCGCGCCACCCGCGCGTATGGCCCTTGACGCCCGCGCGGCCCCGGGATCGACTGCCGCCCCGCGCCGAGCGGCGGCGCGCACCCGCATGAAGGGGAGGGACGGGCATGATCGTCACCACCACGAACGGCGTCGAAGGACGCCAGATCGTGCAGTACCACGGCATCGTCTCGGGGGAGGCGATCTTCGGCGCCAACATCTTCAAGGACTTCTTCGCCTCGATCCGCGACATCGTCGGCGGGCGCTCGGGGGCCTACGAGCGGGTGATGCGCGACGGGCGCGACACGGCCATCAACGAGATGCTCGACGAGGCGCGCAAGCTCGGGGCGAACGCCGTCATCGGTGTCGACCTGGACTACGGCGCGATCGGTGCCAAGGAGAGCATGATGCTCGTCACGGCCTCGGGCACGGCGGTCACGCTGCGCTGACGCCGCGCCCGTTCGGCACGCCGCGCACGAGCAGTGCGCCGACGAGGAAGAAGGCGAGCAGCACCATCGGCCCCGCGGCCTGGGTCTGGAACAGGCCGGTGAACACGGCGACGAGGAAGGGACCGAGGAAGGCCGTGAGCTTGCCCGACAGGGCGAGAAGGCCGAACCAGCGCCCGGCGTCGCCGGCGGGCACGAGCCGCGCCAGGAGGGAGCGCGAGGAGGCCTGCAGCGGCCCCGCCAGCGCGCCGATGACGAGGCCGAGCCCGAGGAATACCTGCTCGGGCACGCTGCCGTAGAGCCCCGGGCCGCCGGCCGGCGCCGTCTCGACCACGAAGAGGACGTGGCGCTCGCCGAGCGAGAGCACGCCGACCGTGACCAGCGCCAGGATCGCGAGGCTGCCGAGGATGACGGCACGCGGGCCGATCCGGTCGTCGATCGGCCCGCCGGCGAGGGCGCCGAGCGTGCCGGTGACGAGGATGAGGATGCCGAAGACGCCGAGCTCAACCGTGCTCCAGCCGAACAGCCCCGCGCCGTAGATGGTGCCGAGCGCGAAGAGCACGACGAGCCCGTCCTGGTAGGCCATGTGGGCGAGGAGGAAGCGCCCGATCGCCGGGTCGCGCCGCGCGTCCGCGATCGTCCCGCGCACGCGGGCGAGACCGTCGCGGACTGCCGCGCCGAACGGGCGGCCACCGCGCGGCGCGTCGGGGGTGAAGAGGACGAGCGGCACGATGAAGACCGCGAACCACAGCGCCGTCAGCGGCCCGACGATCCGGTCGCCCTCCCGCGCCACCGGGTCGAGGCCGAAGAGCGGCTCGAGCCCCGCGAGCGTGCGTCCCGTCTCCGGGCTCGCGGCCAGGAGCGCGAGCACGATCGCGAGCGAGACGAGCCCGCCCGCGTAGCCGGTCGCCCACCCGGCGCCCGACAGGCGTCCCAGGCGGTGCGGCGGCACGAGCGCGGGCATCATCGCGTTGTTGAAGGTCCCCGCGAGCTCCGCCGCGACGGTCGCGACGGCGAAGGCGACGAGCGCGAGCAGCACGAGGCCGGAGGAGGCGGCGGGCGGCACGAGCCAGAGGAGCGCCGCGGCCGCGCCCATCAGCGCGCCGAAGGCGAGGGTCCACGGCTTCTTTGGCCCGCCGGCGTCGGCGATGGCGCCGAGGACGGGCGAGAGGATCGCGAGCGACAGGCCGGCCGCCGACGTCGCGAGCATCCACTGCGTCTGGCCCGAGACCGGGTCGGAGGCGACGGCGTTGACGAAGTAGGGCCCGAACACGAAGGTCACGACGAGCGTGAAGAAGGGCTGCGTCGACCAGTCGAACAGCGCCCATCCCACCAGCGCCCGGCGCGGCGCGCTCACCTGCTTCGCGTCGCGGCCGCCCGGCGGGGACGTAGGCGAGGGACCCGGCGCGGAAACGGTGTCTCGCGCGGGCGCGTCGGGCTGCATGCGGCGTCTCCGGGTGGATCGCACCCGTTCTAGCGAGCGCGCGGGCGTGGCGCCAGCCCGCCGGACCGCGTCCTCAGCGGACGAGCTTCGCGCGCGTGGCGCGCAGCTCGGCGATCGCCGCCTCGACCTCGGTCCTCTGCGCCTCGAGATGGGCGATCTGCTCGTCGATCTTCTCCACGGAGAGCTTCAGGTCGACGCCGCTCGGCCCGCTCTTGGCGTCCGACTCGAGCATCTCCTGGATCTCCGCCAGCGTGAAGCCGAGCTGCTTGCCCTTCAGGATGACGGAGAGGCGGGCGCGATCCTGCGCCGAGTAGATCCGCATCGTACCGATCCGACGGGGCGACAGCAGGCCGCGATCCTCGTAGAATCGGAGCGCGCGCAGGGTGACGTCGAACTCGCGCGACAGGTCGCTGATCAGGTATTCCCGATCCTCCGCTCTCCCGGCACCCTCCTGAGGCTTGTCCTTCTTGCGCAGCTTTGCGATCGTCGTCATGTGAAACGGCCCCCGAAAGACCATCGAAACAGGAGCGAATCCACCGGGGTGCATTCGCATGGTTGTTTCATGATGCAATGAAAGCGAACGGGTGGCAAGCGAGAGCTGCGGAGCGTTTTTCTAGCAACAGGTGCTGGCATATGCGCGCACGCGGAGCTACGACGCGTAGCGTACACGACACACGCGCCGCCGCGACACCGCCGCCGGCGCGGCGCGCCTTGCCTCCCCGCCGCATCCGCCCCATGTTCGACCCTGCCATGATCGTGACGCGTCCATTCTTCCTCGTGCTCGGCATCGCGGTCGCCGCGATGCTCGCGCCGGCCGCCGCGTCCGCGCAGTTCGGCCGCGAGCCGACCGCCTGCATGCAGATCGCCACGAGCTACGCCGAGACGCTGGCGGAGGTCGGCGAGATCGATCCCCTGGTCGAGACGCAGGCCAGGGCGCTCGCCGTGCTCGACGAGATCGCGAGCCGCGAGGAGGTCGAGCCGTTCGAGCGGCTCCAGGAGGCCGAGGCTCTGCTGCGCGGGCGCGACCTCTGGGACGCGGCGCGCGCGATTCGCGGGATCGACCGCCTCATCGACAACGCGTCCTCGGTCGTCGCCGGCTGGCGCGGGCTGTACTGTCCCTCCGCGGTCCCCACCGGCGCCGCCGGGCTCGAGGGCCAGGCGCGCTGCGACGCGCTCTCGGCGATCTTCGTCGACCGTCTGCGCATCGACAACCCGACCCCGCAGCAGATCCGTGCGCGAGAGGCGCGCGAATCGGAGCGGCAGACGATCCTCAAGGCGCGGATCACGCGCGCTGACCGCGACGATCTGCTCCAGCTCTGGCGCATGCGCTCGGAGGCGTTCGAGACGCTGATGACGCTCGAGCGCGCGCGGGTGCTCCAGGAGGCGGCGGGCGCGCTGCTCGAGCGCACGCGCGACGAAGGCTGCCTCAACGGCGAGACGACCTGAGGCGGGGCGCGACGGACCGGTTGCGCCCGCGCCGCGCCTCGCGCATAGGAGCGGCGCATCCCCAGGAGCCGAGCCCCAGGAGCCGAGCCCCGTGACCGAGTCCGTGACATCTCCGCGCCGCACCTGCCTCGCCGTCGTCCTCGCCGCGGGCGAGGGCACCCGCATGCGCTCGGACACGCCCAAGGTGCTTCATCGAGTCGCGGGGCGCGCGATGCTCGCCCACGCGCTCGCCGCCGTTCGCGCGGCCGGCGCCGACCGCGTCGCCGTCGTCGTCGGGCCGGGTCGCGAGGACGTCGCCGCGGCCGCGCGGGAGGCCGTGCCGGACGCCGCCGTGTTCGTGCAGGCCGAGCGCCTCGGCACCGCACACGCGCTGCTCGCCGCCCGCGCGGTGCTGGCCGAGCCCATCGACGACGTGGTCGTCGCCTACGCGGACACGCCCCTCGTGGAGGCGGAGACCTTCGCACGGCTGCGCGCGCCGCTCGCGCAGGGCGCGGGCGTCGTCGTGCTGGGCTTCGAGGCGCGGGACCCTGCCGGCTACGGCCGCGTCCTGCGCGAGGGCGAGGCCGTGGTCGCGGTCCGCGAGGATCGCGACGCGAGCGAGGCCGAGCGGACGGTGACCCTGTGCAACGCCGGCCTGATGGCGCTCTCCGGGGCGCACGCGCTGTCGTTGCTCGAGGCGATCGGCAACGCCAACGCGAAGGGCGAGTACTACCTCACCGACGCGGTCGAGATCGCGCGCGCGCGCGATCTCGCGGTCGCCTGCGTGGTCGCGCCGGAGGACGAGGTGCAGGGCGTCAACGACCGCGTCCAGCTCGCCACCGTGGAGCGCACGCTCCAGGAGCGCCTGCGCGAGCGCGCGATGCGCGCGGGCGTGACGATGATCGATCCGGCGAGCGTGTTCCTGTCGTTCGACACCGCGCTCGGGCGCGACGTCACGATCGAGCCGAACGTCGTCTTCGGGCCTGGCGTCTCGATCGAGGCGGGCGCGACGATCCACGCGTTCTCGCATCTCGAGGGCGCGCGCGTCGCCGCCGGCGCCACCGTCGGCCCCTTCGCGCGGCTGCGCCCGGGCGCCGACATCGGCGCCTCGGCGAAGGTCGGCAACTTCGTCGAGGTGAAGAAGGCGCGCGTCGGCGCGGGCGCGAAGCTGCCGCATCTCTCCTATGTCGGCGACGCCGAGATCGGCGCCAAGGCCAATCTCGGCGCGGGCACGATCACCTGCAATTACGACGGCTTCGACAAGCACGTCACCCGCGTGGGGGAGGGCGCCTTCGTCGGCTCGAACTCCTCCCTCGTCGCGCCGGTGACGATCGGGGCGGGCGCCTATGTCGGCTCGGGCTCGGTCGTGACGCAGGACGTGCCCGAGAACGCCCTCACCCTCGCCCGCGGCCGCCAGGAGACCAAGCCCGGCTGGGCGGAGCGCTTTCGCGACGCCAAGCGCTCGCGCGGGACGGGCGACGGCGCGTGACGGGTCCGGCAACGTTCATAAACGGTCAAGAAACGTGATTGGCATAGCCTGCGGCGTCCGGGTAGCTCCCGAAGCAGCGGGACGGCGGCGTGCGCTCCTGACGTGAGGTGTTCCCATGTGCGGTATCATCGGCATCCTCGGGCGTGACGACGTCGCCGACCGGCTGGTCGACGCGCTCAAGCGGCTCGAGTACCGTGGCTACGATTCGGCGGGCGTCGCGACCCTCCAGGGCGGGCACATCGTGCGGCGCCGGGCGGAGGGCAAGCTGCGCAATCTCGAGGTCAAGCTCGAGGCCGAGCCGCTGCCCGGTCATGCCGGGATCGGCCATACGCGCTGGGCGACGCACGGGCGCCCGACCGAGGCGAACGCGCATCCGCACGCCACGGACCGGCTCGCGATCGTCCACAACGGCATCATCGAGAACTATCGCGAGCTGCGCTTCGCCCTCGAGGACGAGGGCGTGCGCTTTTCCTCCGACACCGACACCGAGGTCGTCGCCCAGGCCGTCACGCAGGAGATGAAGGCCGGGCGCGACCCGCGCGCCGCCGTTCTCGCGGTGCTGCCGCGCCTGCGTGGCGCCTTCGCGCTCGCCTTCCTGTTCGAGGGCGAGGAGAACCTCATGATCGGCGCCCGGCGCGGCTCGCCGCTGGCGGTGGGCCACGGCGAGGGCGAGATGTTCCTCGGCTCCGACGCGCTCGCGCTCGCCCCCTTCACCGACGACGTCACCTACCTAGAGGAGGGCGACGTCGTGGTGATGACCCGCGCCGGCGCGAGCCTCCTCGACGAACGCGGCACGCCCGTCTCGCGCCAGCGCCAGCGCATCGCTGCGGGCGTCTTCGCGGCGGAGAAGGGCAACCACCGCCACTACATGATCAAGGAGATCTACGAGCAGCCCGAGGTCGTCGCGCGCACCCTGTCGGCCCATCTCGACCCGCAGAGCGCCGCCGCCGTCGACTGGGAGAGCCTGGAGCGCCTGACGATCACCGCCTGCGGCACGGCGTACTACGCCGGCCTCGTCGCCAAGTACTGGTTCGAGCGCCTGGCGCGCCTGCCCGTCGAGATCGACGTCGCCTCCGAATTCCGCTACCGCGAGGCGCCGCTTCCCGAGACGGGGCTGATGATCGTCGTCTCCCAGTCGGGCGAGACGGCGGACACGCTGGCGGGCCTGCGCTACGCCAAGGAGAACGGGCAGACGGTACTCGCCGTCGTCAACGTGCCGACCTCCTCCATGGCGCGCGAGGCGCACGCGATCGCGCAGACCCATGCCGGCCCGGAGATCGGCGTCGCCTCGACGAAGGCCTTCACCTGCCAGCTCGCCACCCTGTTCGCGCTCGCGCTCCAGGCCGGCCGCGCCCGCGGCACGCTGAGCATCGAGGAGGCCGATCGCTACGCGGAGGCGGCGCTGCGCGCGCCCGCGCTGATGCACGAGGCGATGGCGCTCGAGCCCGCCATCGACACGCTCGCCCGCGAGCTCTCGAAGGCCCGCGACGTGCTCTATTTCGGCCGCGGCGCCGCCTACCCGATCGCGATGGAGGGGGCGCTCAAGCTCAAGGAGATCTCCTATATCCACGCCGAGGGCTACGCGGCCGGCGAGCTCAAGCACGGACCCATCGCCCTCATCGACGAGGCGACGCCCGTCGTCGTCGTGGCACCCTACGACCACCTCTTCGAGAAGACGATCTCCAACATGCAGGAGGTCGCCGCCCGTGGGGGGCGTATCGTGCTGATCACCGACGAGGACGGTGTCGCCCACGCCCAGCTCGACACGCTCGCGACCCTCGTCCTGCCGAAGGCCGACCCGCTGGTCGCCCCGCTGGTCTACAGCGTGCCGGTCCAGCTGATCGCCTACCACACGGCGGTCTTCATGGGTAAGGACGTCGACCAGCCCCGCAACCTGGCGAAGTCCGTCACGGTGGAGTGAGCGGGCCGGCGGACGCTCGGCGCGCCAGGTCGGTGCTCGAGGTGCTCGGAAGACGAGCACGGCGTCGTCCTTGCCTGTACGGGAAGGTGGATCGGCGCACAGCGCCGAGACGGATGGGGCGCGCGGCACGCGCGTTCGGCGAAGCCGAAACCGGCGGCAGAAGCCGGACACGGAGGCTTCCGCTTCGCGGAACGCGTCGCTTCGCGCCGCGCCCCATCCGTCACCGGCTTCGCCGGCGCCACCTTCCCCTGCACGGAAGGAGACCGTCCGCGCATGGGCTATGCGTATGCATTTGGAAGTGCGGGGAGGCCGTCAGCTCGTCGAGGGAGCGTCCGGGCGGCTGAGGATGTAGGCGGCGCAGGCGAGCATCACGGCGGCCACGGGGACGATGGCGATCGTCGGCGCTCCGGCGATCGCCATCACCACGAGCGAGGCGCCCATGCCGAGCACGGCCGCCGCCTTGGCGTGGCGCGGAACGGCACCGGTGCGCCGCCACGTGACCACCGGTGGGCCGAGCCGCGGATGCGTGAGCAGCCAGCGCTCGAAGCGCGGCGAGGACCGCGCGAAGCAGGCCGCGGCGGCGAGCAGGAAGACGACGCCGGGCAGGAGCGGCAGTACGACGCCGAGCGCGCCGATCCCGAGGAAGACGAAGCCGAGCACGAACAGCGTCCAGCGCGCCCAGGCCGGCAGCGTCAGGCTCTCCATGGCCTCCTCGACCGGCGTATGCGCTTGCGGATCATGGATCTCGCGATCCAGCGCGCGCGGCGCGGGATCGGGCACTCGCGCGTCGCGCTGTGGTGCGCCTTCGCGCCGTCCGGCCTCGCTCACGATCCGCCCGCCTTCGTGTCCCGTGCCCGTCCCGGGCGAGCCTGGTAGATAGGGTCTCGCGATGCCCCCGCAAACCCTGCTCCGCCTGCTCAGAGCGCCGGGCGCGGTGGCGGCAGGGGATGGTCGGCGATCGTCCCGGCGCGGTCGGGCCCGCGGTCCTCCTCCGCGATCTCGGCGGCGGGGGCGGGGAGGCAGTCGACGAGCCAGATGTCGTAGACCGGATGCTCGATGGCGCTGAGGCCCGGGGAGTTGGCGTAGATCCAGCCGGTGAAGATGCGCGCGAGCGCGCCGTCGAGGGAGAGCTCGTCCACCTCGATGAAGCTCGTCGTGTTCGGGCTCTCGGTCGGCGGGCGCGTGTAGCAGACCCGGGCGGTGAGCTGCAGCGCGCCGAACTGAACGGTCTCGTCGATCCCGGCCTCGAACCTGATGATTCGCCCGGTGATCTTGTCGAGGCCGGAGAACACCGCGACCGGGTTCTCGATCTTCTGCGCCGACGCGGGAGATGCCGCGAGCGCGACGGCGATCGCGGGGAGCGCGCAGGCGGCGAGGGCGAGCGTCGGGAGGCGGTACGGTCTGCGCATGGGGATCTCGGGCCCGGCGTCCGGAAACGGGGAGCGGAGGCGCCGCCCCGCGGTCTCAATCGGCGCCGATCGCGACGGAAACGAGGCGGGCAAGGCGTCTGCGCGGTCGCGGGCCGCCTCAGTCACCCGGCGTCCAGGCCACGTAGTCGCCGGTCGCCGCGGGGCGACGGCCCTCCGAGAGGGTCGAGCCGCGCGGGCGGTAGGCGCCGGGCGTGCCTGTGAGGTTCTCCTCGTGCGGCTTCTGCCAGGCGCGGGGCGTGTAGTCCTCCTGCGAAGGCGGCGTCGGATGGGTGTGGCACAGCCACATCCGCCACTCCATCGGCGTGCGCGAGGCGTCGGCGAGACCGTTGTAGATCACGTAGCGGCGCTCGTAGCCGTAGCCGTCGATCTTCCCGCGCTTGTCGCGATAATACGTGTTGCCGAGCTCGTCGCGCCCGACGAGCTCGCCGTAGCGGCGGATCGTCAGCCGGGTGCCGAGCGTCTGCCCGTTCCACCAGGTGAAGAGCTCGGTGATGAACTGCTTGAAGGTCATGCGCATCGTCCCTCGTGCGCGTCCTTATGGCGACTGCGCGGCGACAAGTCCAGAGGCCGCGGGAAGCGGGGAGGGCGCGCGTCAGGCCGCGCTGCGCCGCCGCGTGCGGATCAGCTCGGCGAGGCGGTCGAAGTCCACCGGCTTGGGCAGGATCGGGAAGCCGCGCTGCGCGGCCTCCGAGGCGGCGTCGCTGTAGCCCGTGACGAGAACGATCGTCGTCCCCCGCCGCTGCTCCCGGATTGCCTCGGCGAGCGCGAGGCCGTTCATAGGGCCGGGCATCACGAGGTCGGAGACGACGATCCGCGGCGCGTCCGGTCCCGACGCGAACACCGCGAGCGCCTCCGCCGCATTTGCCGCCTGGACGACGTCGAAGCCGAGGTCGGCGAGGTAGGCCGCCGTGCTGGCGCGCACTGCGTCGTTGTCGTCGACGACGAGGACGCGGCCGGTCTCGTCGTCGGGCGCCGGCACCGTTTCCGTCGCGGCGGCGGCCGAGGCCGTCGCTTCCGCCGCCCGGGCGACGGCTGCCTGCGCGGCGGGGCCGGCGATCGGCAGGCGGATCTCGATCGTCGCGCCCTCGCCGGGGCCGCTCGCAATCCGCGCGGTGCCGCCGACGCTGCGGGCGAAGCCGTAGACCTGGGCGAGGCCGAGCCCCGTGCCGGATCCGACCGGCTTCGTGGTGAAGAAGGGCTCGAAGGCGCGCGCGAGCACCTCCTCGGGAAGGCCCGGACCCGTGTCGCTCACCGCGATCCGCGCCTGCGTCCCGTCCTCTTCCGTCGCCAGCACGACACGAACCGCCCCGCTGCCGGGCATCGCGTCGCGGGCGTTGGAGAGCAGGTTGAGGAGCGCGAGATCGAGTTGCGTCGGGTCGACCTCGACGACCACGGCGCCGGGCGGCGTCGCCACCACGAGCGAGATGTCGCCGCGGAGGGCCTGGCGCAGAAGGGGCTCCAGCGCGCGCAGATGAGCCGCGAGATCGGTCGCGACCTTGCGGCCGCCCCCGCCGCGCGAGAACGCGAGCAGACCCTGCGTCGTCTGCGTGCCTTTCTCGGCGGCGTCCTTCATCGGCCCCAGGAAGCGCTCGACGGCGGGATCGGGATGGTGGCGGCGCACGAGCGCGATGCCGGCGAGAATCACGTGCAGCACGTTGTTGACGTCGTGCGCCACGCCGCCGGCGACGCGCCCGAGCGCCTCCAGCCGCGCGGTCCGCTCGCGGGCGAGCGCCTCGTCGCGGCTCACCTTCAGCTCGCGCCGGAACAGCCATGCGAAGGTCGCCGTCAGCACGATCGCGGCGAGGCCTCCGACGGCGACGAGGCCTGCCGAGCGCACCAGCGGCTCGCGATAGAGGGCGAGGGGGATGGAGACGTGGCTCGACCAGCCGGTCGCCGGGTTCCGCACGAAGGCGGTGACGACCGGATCGCCGGAGGGCGTCTCTCCGGCGTAGATGCCCTCGTCGCCGCTCGCCCGCGCAGAGACCGCGTTCGCGCCCGCGGGCTCGCCGATCACCTCGGGCGCCGCCGTCGCCGCGGCGATGCGGCCCGATCCGTCGATCAGGAAGGGCCGCCAGCCCGCCGGTGTCTCGCTCGAGGCGAGGATCGCGCGCAGCCGGTCGAGGGAGACGACGGCCACCAGCACGTAACGTACGAGCCCCTCGCGCACGACCGGCACCCTCAGCGTCGCCCGCGGCAGCCCGTCCTCGCTGAAGGGGCCGGGGCCGGTGAGGTCCCCGATCTCCGAGCGGCCCGACTCCAGCGCACGGCGATGGCCTTCGCGATCGACCACGGCCGGCAGCGGGGTGCCCTCGGGGACGAAGGAGTTGAAGATCTGCCGCTCGTCGCGGTCGCTCACGATGATCCGATCGATGATCGGCCACGCGCGCTCGATCCGCTCGGCGAGGATGCGCAGGCGCACGAGGTCGGGCGTCTCCTCGTCGAACAAGGGCGACTGCGCCAGGATGCCGAGAACCTCGAGGTAGCTGTCGAGCTCGCGGTCGACGTCCGCCATGATCGCGCCCGCTTCGGCGAGCGCGCTTTCGCGCATGGCCTCCTGCTGCTGGCGCAGGGTGGCGAAGCCGAGCCCCGCGGCGAGGAGCGCGAGCGGGACGAGCGCGGCGAGCGCGAGCAGGATCAAGGGGCGCCGCATCGCAGCCGCTCTCGAGATGTCGCGTTCCGTCCCGCTGCGCCGATCCTCACGATGTGCCCGCCGCCCTCTGCCGTGCTTCCCACGATGGTGTATGGCGCGACCGGCCCGGCGGCAAGCCGCGGGCGCGCAGGTGGCCCGATGATCCGGGCGAATGCGGATGCGCTCCCGGGTGCGCGCCGCTGCTGGTAAGCTCGCGTGCTCATGTTCGCACGAGGCACCGCCATGACCTCCTTCGCCCCTGCGCTCGCTCGCACGCTCGCCGCTCGCGCCCTCGGCGCGATCGTGCTCGCCTGGCTCGCCTGCGCATGGCTCGCGCTCTCCCCCGCCGCGGGGCAGACGCGCGCCTACGAGAACGCCGCGCTCGCCGCGATGACCCGGCAGGTCGAGGCGCAGATCACGCAGGAGACGCCGCGGCCGGAACGCTCGAGCCGGGAGCTCCTCGTGGAGGGCCGCGGCTTCCTCGCCGCCGGCGCGCCGCGCGACGCGCTGTGGAGCTTCGCCCAGGCGATCCGGGTCAACCCGGAAAGCTACACGCTCTGGTCCGCCTACGCCCGCGCCGCGTTGGCCGTGCCCTACCAGGACTGGAACGAGCGCTGGCGGATGCAGGAGCGGGCGACGGTGGCCGCCTACATCGCCTGGGGCCACGCCGAGGACGACGCCGAGGCGGCGGACGCGCTCGCCGCGCTGGGCGAGGCCTTCGCCGCGCGCGAGATGTGGCGCGATGCGCTCACCGCCTACAAGGCGAGCCTCGCGACCCGAGCCGTCCCCGCCGTGCAGAACGTGCACGACTTCCTGCGCACCCGCCACGGCTTCCGCATCCTCGACTACCGGGTCGAATCGGACACGCCGGCCCCGCGGGCCTGCTTCGTCTTCTCCGAGACGCTGCCGCCGCGCGTCGACCTCGCGCCCTACGTCGCCGTCGCCGGCACGAGCGGCGTCGCGGTGACGAGCGAGGGCAACGAGGTGTGCGTCGACGGTCTCGTCCACGGCGAGCGCTACGCGATCGTGCTCCGGCAGGGGATACCCTCGACCGTCGACGAGGTGCTGGAGCGCGCCGCCGACTACGAGGTCTACATCCGCGACCGGGCGCCCCAGGCCCGCTTCACGGGCCGCAACTACGTCCTCCCGCGGCTCGGCCAGGAGGGCATCCCCGTCGTCTCGACGAACACCGACGCGGTGGCCGTCGCGATCTACCGCATCGGCGACCGCAACCTCCTGCCGACCCTGCGCGGCGGCGACTTCCTCGACCAGATCTCCGGCTGGACCGAGACGCGCATCGCCGAGGAGCGCGGCGCCCCGATCTGGTCGGGCACGCTCGACGTCGCCATGGAGCGCAACGTCGACGTCGTCACCGCCTTCCCCGTGTCGGAGGCGGTGGGCGCGCTCGAGCCCGGCGTCTACGTCATGACCGCGCGCGCCGACGCCACGATCGCGCCGGACGACGACTGGGACGATCGCGCCACGCAGTGGTTCGTCGTCTCCGACGTCGGCCTCACCGCCTTCTCGGCGAGCGACGGCGTGCACGTGCTCGTCCGCTCGCTCGCGAGCGCCGAGCCGGTGTCCGGGGCGCGCGTGCGGCTGGTGGCGCGCAACAACGACGTTCTCGGCGAGCTGACGACGGACGCGACGGGGCACGCGCGCTTCGACCCGGGCCTCGCCCGCGGCTCGGAGGGGCTCGGGGCCGGCATGGTCACCGCCGAGAGCGGCGGCGACTACGGCTTCCTCGACCTCGGCCAGGCGCCGTTCGACCTGACCGACCGCGGCGTCGCCGGGCGCCCGCCGGCGGGGCCGATCGAGGCTATGGTCTTCCCCGAGCGCGGCGTCTACCGCTCCGGCGAGGAGGTGCACCTCACCGCGCTCCTGCGCGACGGCGAGGCGCGGGCCGTCCCCGCCGTGCCGCTCACGCTCGTGATACGCCGGCCCGACGGCCTGGAGCATACGCGCATCCTCGGCCGCGACGCCGGCGACGGCGGGCGCGTCCACACGCTCGCGCTCCTCGACGACGCCATGCCCGGCACCTGGCGGGTGAGCGCGCACGTCGACCCGCAGGCGCCTGCGATCGGGGAGGCGGCGTTCCTCGTCGAGGACTACGTGCCCGAGCGCATCGCGCTCGAGCTCACCCCGGCGGACCCGGCGGTGACCGCGGGCGCCCCCGCGATCGTCGACGTCGCCGCGCGCTACCTGTTCGGCGCGCCGGGCGCCGATCTCGCGATCTCGGGCGAGGTCTCGGTCTCCGCCGCCGACGCGAGCGCGGTGCCGGGGCTCGCGGGCTTCGTCGTCGGCCTCTCCGACGAGCCGGTCGAGGGAGCCTATGCCGCGCTGCCGGAGGACGGGATCACCGGGGCGGACGGCGCGGCGCGCGTCACGGTTCCCGTGCCGGCGCCGGCCGCGGCGCGGCCGCTCGCTGCCGAGATCACCCTGCGCGTCGCCGAGCCCGGCGGACGCGCGGTCTCCCGCAGCCTGACCCTGCCGATCCTGCCGGACGCACCGGTGATCGGCGTGAAGCCGCTCGAGAGCGATCTCGCCGAGGGTGATCTCGCCGCCTTCGACGTCGTCGCCGCGCGGCCCGACGGCTCGCGCCTCGCGGGCGAGGCGACGTGGAACCTGCTGAAGGTCGAGCGCCGCTATCAATGGTACCGCAGCGGCGGCGAATGGGGCTTCGAGCCGGTGACCACGACCGAGCGCATCGCGAGCGGCACGCTCGCGCTCGCGCCAGACGTGCCGGCGCGCATCGAGGCGCCGGTCTCCTGGGGCACGCATCGGCTCGAGGTCGTCGCCGCCGATCCGGCGGTGCTGCCCACGAGCGTGACCTTCGACGTCGGCTGGTCCGGCGACGCGACGGCGCGCGCGCCCGATCTGCTGCCGCTGACGCTCGACAAGGCGGCCTACGCCGCCGGCGACACGCTGGTGGCGACGATCGACGCCGCCTTCGAGGGCGAGGCGACGCTCGCCGTCGTCTCGGACCGGGTGCATACGCTCGAGACGATTCCCGTGACGGGGGAGGGGACCCGCGCCGAGCTCGTGGTCTCGCCGGACTGGGGCGCGGGCGCCTATCTCGTCGCCATCGCCCACCGCCCGCTCGACGAGGCCGCGCGGCGCCAGCCGGGCCGTGCCATGGGGCTCGCCTGGTTCTCCGTCGACCGCGAGGCGCGCGATCTCGCCATGACGCTCGCGCCGCCCGCGGAGATCCGCCCACGCGGCACGCTCACCGTGCCCGTGCGTCTCGACGGGATCGCCCCCGGCGAGAGCGCCCACGTGGTGCTAGCCGCCGTCGACGTCGGAATCCTGGCGCTGACGGACCACCGGGCGCCGGACGCCACCGAGTTCTTCCTCGGCCAGAAGCGTCTCGGGGCCGAGGTGCGCGACCTCTACGGCTTCCTCATCGACGGCATGCAGGGCACCCGCGGCGCGATCCGCTCGGGCGGCGATTCCGCGCCCGCCGGCCTCGCCGCCCCGCCCCCGGACCAGCCGCCGCTGGCGCTGTTCTCCGGCATCGTGGAGGTCGGGCCGGACGGCACGGCGACGGTGGACTTCGCCATCCCCGCCTTCAACGGCACCGTGCGCGTGATGGGCGTCGCCTGGTCCGCGGGGAAGGTCGGCGACGCCGCCGCCGACGTCCTCGTGCGCGATCCCGTCGTCGTCGCGGCGACCGCCCCGCGCTTCCTCAACGCCGGCGACGAGAGCCGCCTGCACGTGCGCCTCGACAACGTCTCCGGCCCCGCCGGGACCTACACCCTCGAGGCTCTGCCCCTCGGCTCGGTCGACATCCCCGTCGGCCGTCGCCTCGCCGAGGTGACTCTCGCCGAGGGCGCGCGCGGGGAGGCGACCTTCCCGCTCACCGCGGGCGATCCGGGGGCGTCGGGCGTCTCGCTGACGCTGACCGGGCCGGGCGGCCTCTCGCTCGCGCAGGACGTCGCGTTCCCCGTCGCCCCGGGGACGGACGGCGTGGTGCGCCGGGAGATCGCGCGGCTCGCGCCCGGCGAGAGCCTGCGCGTCACGAACGACCTCCTCGCCGACATCCAGCCCGGCACGGGGCTCGTGAGCGTCGCCGTGACGCCGATCGCCCGGCTCGACCCGCCGGGCATGATCCAGGCGCTGGCGCGCTACCCCTACGGCTGCACCGAGCAGCTCGTCTCCCAGGCGCTGCCGCTGCTCTACGCGGCGAGCCTCGTCGGGCCCGAGGCGCTGGCGCTGCCGCGCGACCGCGAGGAGACGATCCGCGACGTCGTGGCCCGCGTGCTCGGGCGCCAGACGCCGTCGGGCTCGTTCGGCCTCTGGTCGGCGCGCGGCACCGACGATCTCTGGCTGACGGCCTACGCGACGGACTTCCTCACCCGGGCGCGCGAGGAGGGCTTCGAGGCGCCGCAGGCGGCGCTCGACCGGGCGCTGGAGCGCCTGCGCAACCACGTCGCCAACACGACCGAGGTCGAGGGCGACGAGGGCACGGCGCTCGCCTACGCCGCCTACGTCCTCGCCCGCAACGGTCGCCCGGTGATGGGCGACCTGCGCTACCTCGCCGACGCGCGGCTCGACGACTTCGCGACGCCGCTCGCCCGCGCGCAGATCGGGGCGGGCCTGGCGCTGCTCGGCGATTCCGGCCGCGCCGAGGTCGCCTTCGCGTCCGCGGCGCGGGCGCTCGACGGCGGTGGGCGCGAGCGCGGCTGGCGCTCGGACTACGGCTCGCGGCTGCGCGACGCCGCCGGCATCCTCTCGCTCTCGGGCGAGGCGGGGGTCGCCGCAGACGCGCTCGGCCCGATCGCGGACGCGATCGAAGAGGAGAGCGCGGAGAACCCGCTCCTCTCGACGCAGGAGATGGCCTGGATGGCGGTCGCCGCGCGGACCGTCGCGGACGAGGCGCGGGACATCCGGCTCGAGGTCTCGCGCGGCCTCCACGAGGGACCGCTCTCCGTGGGCTGGGACTCGGCCGCCCTCGGGGGCGGCGGCATGGTGATCCGCAATACGGGGGCGAGCGCCGTCGACGTGGCGTTGACCGTGACCGGCAATCCCCTGTCGTCCGAGCCGCCGCTCGAGCAGGGGTACACGATCACGGGCACCTACTACGACCTCGAGGGCAACACGGTCGATCCGGCCGAGGTCGTGCAGAACACGCGCCTCGTGGCCGTGCTCGAGGTGACCGAGGCCGACGGGCTCGCGGGGCGGCTCCTCGTGGTCGACCGCCTGCCCGCGGGCTTCGAGATCGACAACCCGGCCCTGGTCGACGGCAGCGACGTCTCGGCGCTGCCCTGGCTCGCCGAGGAGCGCGTTCCCGATCGCGTGGAGTTCCGCGACGACCGCTTCGTTGCCGCCTTCGACTCGCTCGGCAGCGGCATCGGCACCGTGCGGCTCGCCTACATGGTGCGCGCCGTGACGCCCGGCACCTACCTGCACCCGCCGGCGAGCGCGGAGGACATGTACCGTCCCGAGCGCTTCGGCCGCACGGGCGCGGGCACGGTGACCGTCCTTCCGGCGCGCTGAGGGGAGGGGCGGCGTGCGGAGCCTCCTGCGCCGGCGCGGCCTGCGCCTCGTCGCTGGGGCGCTCGCCGTAGCGCTGATCGTGACGGGGCTCGCCGGGGCGGCGAGCGTCGTGGGCTACCGCCACTTCGCCGCGTCGCTCGGCCCGCTCGATCTCGCGCCCGCGCAGGCGCGCTCCGTCCTCGTGCTCGACCGCGGAGGCGCGCTGCTGCGCCCCTACGCCACGCCGGAGGGGCGCTGGCGCCTCCCCGTCGGCGTCGCGGACGTCGACCCGACCTACCTCGCCATGCTCCTCGCCTACGAGGACGCGCGCTTCCGCGCGCATGGCGGCGTCGACGTCCGCGCGCTCGCCCGCGCCGCCGGCCAGCTCCTCGCCAACGGGAGGATCGTCTCCGGCGGCTCGACGCTGACGATGCAGGTGGCGCGCCTCGTCGAGCCCCGGGCGGAGCGAAGCCTCGCCGCGAAGCTGCGCCAGATCGTGCGGGCGGGCGAGATCGAGGCGGCGATGGGGAAGGACGAGATCCTCGCTCTCTACCTCTCGCTCGCCCCCTACGGCGGCAATCTCGAGGGCGTGCGCGCCGCGAGCCTCGCCTATTTCGGCCGCGAGCCCAAGCGGCTCTCGCATGCCGAGGCGGCGCTGCTGGTGGCGCTGCCGCAGAGCCCCGAGACGCGCCGGCCGGACCGCTATCCCGAGGTGGCCCGCGCCGCGCGTGACCGCGTGCTCGATCGCGCGCTCGCCCGGGGCGTGATCACCGCCCGCGAGCGGGAGGCCGCGGCGCGCCAGCCCGTGCCGACCGCACGCATCGCCTTCCCCATGCTCGCGGCCCACGCCGCCGACGCCGCCCGCGCCGAGCGGGCGGATGCCGACGTCCACCGGCTGGCCATAGACGGCGCGCTCCAGGCCGGCCTCGAGCAGCTGGTCGCCCGTCGCCTCGCGCGGCTCGGGCCGGATCTCTCGGCCGCGATCCTCGTCGTCGACAACGCGAGCGGCGAGGTCCTCGCCCATGTCGGCTCGGTCGGCTACCTCGACCGCGCGCGACGCGGGGCCATCGACATGACGCGCGCCGTGCGCTCGCCCGGCTCGGCGCTCAAGCCCTTCATCTACGCGCTCGCCTTCGAGACGGGCCTCGCGCACCCCGAGACGATCCTGGAGGACCGGCCGGTGCGCTACGGCGTCTACGCGCCGGAGAACTTCGACCTCGGCTACCAGGGTGCCGTGACCGCGCGCCGCGCGCTGCAGGAATCGCTCAACGTGCCTGCGGTGGCGCTGCTCTCCGAGCTCGGCCCCGCCCGCTTCGTCGCGCGGCTGCGCCAGGCCGGCGCGCGGGTCGTCGTGCCGCGCGAGACCGCGCCGGGGCTGGCGGTCGGCCTCGGCGGGCTCGGCATCACGCTCGAGGACGTCGCGCGGCTCTATTCCGGCCTCGCCCGCGGGGGCTCGGTCCCGACGCTCGCGACCCGCGCGGACGCGCCGCCCGTCCCCGGGGGGCTCGCGCCCTCGGTCGCCGATCCGGTCGCCGCCTGGTACGTCTTCGACGTGCTGCGCGGCGCGCCGGCGCCGGAGAGCGCGCTCGGCGGACGGATCGCCTACAAGACCGGCACGTCCTACGGCTTTCGCGACGCCTGGGCCGTGGGCTTCGACCGGGGGCTGACGATCGCGGTCTGGGTCGGGCGCGCGGACGGCGGGGCCACGCCGGGCCTGACCGGCCGCAACGCGGCGGCGCCGCTCCTGTTCGACGCCTTCGCCCGGACCGGGCGCGAGCCGCAGCCGCTCGCGGTCCCGCCGCACGCGCTCCTCGTCGGCACCGCCGACCTGCCGCCGCCCTTGCGCCACATCCGTCGCGACCGGCCCAAGACCATCGCGGCGACGGCGGTGGCGCGCCTCGCCATCGCCTTCCCGCCGGACGGGGCGCGCGTCGATCTCGGCCTCGTCGACGCGGCGGGCGGCGCCCGCGAGCCGCGCCTCGCGCTCAAGGCCCAGGGCGGCGCGCTGCCGCTGACCTGGCTCGTCGACGGCGTGCCGGTCGGGGCGGCGAGCCTCAGGCGCGAGGCGGACTGGCGCCCCGACGGTGCCGGCTTCGCCCGCATCACGGTGATCGACGCCGCCGGCGAGACGGACACCGTGTCGGTGCGGCTCGAGTGAGGACCGCCGGACGGTATTCTGGTACGCAATGATGTGGTATCTCGGTAAGAGCGTGCCGAACCGTTGCCTGCCAAGGCTTTCGGGCTCGCGTTTTCGTCGAGCGGGGCTTGACGGGGCGCCCGTTCGCGCATAGACACCGCCCACCTGCCGCCGGGTCCGCCCGGCGGCTTCTCGTTTCGCACGGGGCCGACCGGCCCCCGACAGGGAACCAGCGCGATGAAGACCTTTTCGCTGAAGCCCGCCGACGTCGAGAAGAAGTGGGTCGTGATCGATGCGGACGGGCTCGTCGTGGGCCGGCTCGCGTCGATCGTGGCGATGCGCCTGCGCGGCAAGCACAAGCCCGCGTACACGCCCCACGTCGATTGCGGCGACAACGTCATCGTCATCAATGCCGACAAGGTGAAGTTCACTGGCCGCAAGCGCGAGCAGAAGGTGTACTACCACCACACCGGCCATCCGGGCGGCATCAAGGAGCGCACCGCGCGCTCGATCCTCGAGGGCCGCTTCCCGGAGCGCGTGGTCGAGAAGGCCGTGGAGCGCATGCTCCCGCGCGGCCCGCTCTTCCGCAAGATCATGGGCAACCTGCGCGTCTACCCGGGCACGGAGCATCCCCACGAGGCGCAGCAGCCCGAGGTGCTCGACGTCGCGGCGATGAACTCGAAGAACGTGAGGATCTGACGATGGCGACCCTTCAGTCCCTCTCCGATCTCGGCCAGGCGCAGACCACGACGCCCGCCGAGGAGCGTCCGGTCCACGTCCAGAAGCTCGACGCCTACGGCCGCGCCTACGCCACCGGCAAGCGCAAGGACGCCATCGCCCGCGTCTGGATCCGCCCCGGCACCGGCAAGATCACCGTCAACGACCGCACGCTCGAGGTCTACTTCGCGCGCCCGGTCCTGCGGATGATCCTCAACCAGCCGCTCCAGCTGACGAACCGTGTCGACCAGTACGACATCACCGTCACGGTCGCCGGCGGCGGTCTCTCCGGCCAGGCCGGCGCGGTGCGCCACGGCCTGTCGAAGGCGCTGACCTACTACGAGCCGGAGCTGCGCGGCGTGCTCAAGAAGAACGGCTTCCTGACGCGCGACTCCCGCACGGTCGAGCGCAAGAAGTACGGCAAGGCCAAGGCCCGCCGCTCGTTCCAGTTCTCCAAGCGCTGATCTCGTCGCGAGCGTTTCGCGATCGGAGGGGCCCGCGTTCGCGCGGGCCCCTTTTTCGTTTCACGCGCCGATCCGCGGCATCGCACACGCGCCTCGGCGGCGGTCTCCGAATCCACCCCTCAGTCAATCGCGACGATTACCTACTACCTTATGTTTATCGAATGGCGTAAGCTGAAATTGCGTCGACCGAGGGAGGTCCAATCGGGGCCGTCGCAGAGCCCTCGTCTTCGGCCGGCCCTCCGCGGTCGGGCCGATCGTCTCGCTCGTCGCCGGTCGCCCGTGCGGTGCGATCGCCATCATCGACGTAGGGATACGCGGACATGAGCAAGCGGGACGTGAGCAGCGCCGACCTGAAGGCCGTGCAGGCCCGGGTCGCGGAGAGCAACCTGTCCGACGGGGACAAGTCCGTCCTCGCCGGCATGCTGGACAGCGCGATCGAGCTGAAGGCGCTGCTCGAGAACTCCAGCAAGGATCACGGCGGGAAGAAGGTCATCGCCAGCCTTCCCTTCGGCTTCGACATCGTCAAGTGACGGTGCGGGCCATGGGCGTCCTTTCCGTCGCGCAGGTCGACGGCATCCTCAGCGGCCGCATGGCCGCCCAGATGCTCGCCGTCCGAAGCTCCTCGACAACGGCCGACGCCTTCGCGACGGACCCACGACGTCTCTCGGCGTGGGTTCTCGCCCGGCACTCGGCCGAGCACGTGATCCGCATCCGGCAGTTCCGGCAGCTGGACAGCGAGGCGACGCGGATGATCGCGCAGGCGGATCCCCGTGCCGCCGAGATCTGGGCCGGCTACGCCCGGTCCGAGGCCGTCCACGATCGCTACTACCTCCGCGACCTGGAGGGCATGGGGATCGGGCGCGAGGCGGTCGATGCGCTCGAGCCGCTCGCGGCCACGCGCGCGCTCGTGGCGTACGTCCGCGGCGCGATGGCGCTGCACGGCCCGCTCCCCGTGGTGCTCTACTCCTTCTGGGCGGAGAAGTGCTCCGACCTCGGCTCCACGCCCGTGATCGAGACGGTGCGCGCGCGCTTCGGCGACGCCGCGGTGCGCGGTGCGAGCAAGCACCGGGCGCTCGACGAGAATCTCGATCACGCCGAGGTCGTCGCGGAGGTGCTGGCCACGCTCGTCGGCGACACGCGGCGGCTGTTCGCGGCCGATGCGATCCTCGCCGGCATCTCGCGGCTCGTGGCCGACTACTTCGCCGAGCTGGAGGCGCTCGACCACCTGTGGCACGCGCGCACGCCCGCCGGCGGAGATCCCGCGGGAGGCGCCATCCGGCGATGACGGCCGTCGCGATCCTGGGCAGCGGCGGGATCGGGCTCGCGCTCGCAGCGCTCCTCGGAGGGAGGGCGGACCTCGAGGTCTCCCTCTGGGGGCGTCGCGCGGTCGGGCTCGGCTCGCGGACATTCCGCTGCGTCAATGCGGGTGCGACCTGCGCGGCCGGCCGCGCGACCGTGCGGCCGGACCCGCGCAGCGCCGTCCACGACGCCGCGGTCGTCGTCCTGGCGGTGCCGACCGACGCCCGGCCGGACCTTCTGCGCATGCTCGCGGGCGCCATGCCCGCGTGCCGCGTCCTCCTCGCCTGGGAGGGGACCGGGCCGTTCCGCGAGGAGCTCGCGGCGATCGATGCGCTCTGGCCCGCCTGCGCGGGCCTGCAGCGCAGCCCCCTCGTCGCCCGCCCGCTCGCGGACGGTACGGGCTGCGACCTGCGCGGCGTGCGCAGCTCCGTCGTCGCCGCGGCGGTCGACGCGGACGATCGCGCGCTCGTCGGCGATGTCCTCGGCGCGCTGCTCCCGGTCGGGATCGAGATGGCGCCGTCCTACGACCATGTCAGCGTGTCGCCGGGCAACCCGTTGATCCACCCCGCGCGCCTCTGGGCCATCGCCAGCGGCCCCGGCGAGGATCGCGCCGCCGACGGGGGAGGGTTCTACGCGGGCTGGGACGACCGCGCGTCCGAGATCCTCCTCGCCCTGCACGGCGAGCTCGCTCGTCTTCGCGACGCGCTCGGCCTGTCGCGAAGCCACGTGCGGACGCTCGTCGACCGCGATCCCGTGCCGAACCCGGCGCGGGTCACCGCCGAGATCCGCGGCGAGGCGGCGCTCGCGGAGGTGCCCGTGCCGATCCGAATCGTCGACGGACGCCCCACGCTCGACCGGGAGCACCGCTTCGTGCGCGAGGACATAGGACGCGGCCTCGCCTACGTCGTCGCGCTGGCGCGGCGTGCCGGACAGGCGATGCCGACGGCGGAAGCCATCGTGGCGTGGCAGTCTCGGACGGGGAGGTGAGCGTGCTGCGCGTCGTCGTGTGCGGGGAGGGTCCGATCGCCCATTCCGTCGCCTTCGCCGCGGCGCTCGCGGGGCACGGCGTGCGGATGCTCGTTCCCGCGCCGGGCGCCTGGTCGGACCGGCTGCGGGGCATCCTCCCGGACGGACGCGCGGTCGACCTGCCGCTGCGCGGTGCCTTCCAGCGTGCGCAGGACTGCATCCCCGGCTGCGACATGGTGCTCGTGTGCGTTCCCCATGCGGAGATCCCGGCCGCGCTCGCGGCGATCGCGCCGCATCTCGACGCCCGAACCCTGGTGGGCGGCGTCCCCGGCTTCGGCGGCTTCGGCATCGTGGCGCGCCGGCTCCTGCCCGTGGAGAGCTGCGTCTTCGGGGTCCAGCGGATACCTTTCGTGGTGCGCGCGCACGAGGCCGGACGGCTGGTCTCCCTCTCCGGCGTGAGGCGGCAGAGCTACGTCGCGGCGATGCCCGCGGAGCGCTCCGCCCCGGTCGCCGAGCTGGTGGCGCGGCTCCTCCAGGTGCGGACCGTGCCGGTCTCGCACTACGTGAACATCGAGCTCAGCCCGTCGAACTCCGTCGTCAACCCGGCACGGCTCTACGCGCTCTTCGAGACGGGGAGGCGGCCGACCGGGAGCCTGGAGTTCTTCACCGATTGGGACGAGGACGCCACCCGCGTCCTCCTGCGCCTCGACGCCGAGCTCCAGGCGGGGCGCCGGGCGATCCCGCGCGACACGTCCTTCATTGCGCCGATCCTCTTCCAGTACGACGCGAACGACGCCGCGACGCTGACGCGGCGCTTCCGAGGCCTGCACACCCTGTCCGGCCGCCCGGCGCCGATCCGTCCCGCGGCCGAGGGGGGTGGGATCGCGCCGTCGTCGCCGTACGTCACCGAGGACATCGACCACGGGCTCGCCTGCGTGCGCGCGATCCTGCGGCTCGCCGGCGCAGCGACGCCGTGCGCCGATGCGATCCTGCGCTGGCGGGCGACGCTGGAGCCGGACGCGCCGCCGCCCGAGGCGCTCCCCGGTACGGCGCTGGTCGCGCCGTTCGACGGGATCGAGGCGTTGATGGCGGCGCTGGGTTGAGGCGCATGCAAGATCAGTCGTGCAATCGGCACTGCGTGATTTCCAACGCTTGGTCGGCGCCCCTTCGAGGGCGGCCTCGGCTACAGTCGCCGCTCGCTCACCCCCGCCCGAGCATCCGCACGGCCCCGATCGCCGCCACACCGCCGACGGCGAGCACCGCGGCGCCCGCCGCGAACAGCGGCAGGTGCGAGCCGCTCGCGGCGAACAGCGCCGAGAGCGCGTAGGCCCCCGCCGCCTGGGCGACGGCGAAGGCGATCGTCATCGTCCCGAACAGCCGTGCCTGGGCCGGGCCGCTCGCGAGGCTCGCCGTGAGGCCCGCGGCGAGGGCGACCATGCCGGGCGTCAGCGCGCCCGCGACGAGCGCCGAGAGCCAGATCGCCGCGGTCGCGGTGGAGACGAGGGGCAGCGCCACCGCGAGCGCCTTGACGAAGAGCGCGCCCACGAGCGCGCGCCCGGCACCGATGCGCGTCGCGACGAGCCCGGACAAAGGCGCGCCGACGAGGGCGCCGATGCCGAAGGCCGTCCAGGCGAGCCCGCCCGCGGCCTCGCCCCGGCCGAGCCCGCGGGCGACGAAGTCCGACAGGAAGAGCGTGTGGGGGATGAAGCCCGCGCCGTCCGTGGCGTAGGCGAGGACGAGGAGCGCGATGGCCGCGGGGGCCCGCTTCGGCATCTCCCCGCCGACGGACGCGCCCGCGCCGTCCGGCCAGCGCCGCCAGGCGATCGCGGTCAGCAGGAGCGCCATCCCGGCGAGCGCGAGCCAGGTGGCGACGAGCCCGAGCGTCGCCAGCGCCGGCAGCAACGCGCCCGAGAGCACGATGCCGACGCCGACGCCCGCGAAGACGATGCCCGACACCCGGCTCTTCGCCTCCGGCGGCGTGCGCGAGAGGATGGCGGAGGGTCCGAGCACCATGACGAGCCCGCCGGCCACGCCGGCGAGGAAGCGGAACGCGGAGAGCCAGAGCGCACCGAGCGGCGCCGCGCAGGCGGCGAGCGAGACGACGGCGAGGGCGAGCGCCGTGTTGAGGATCGCGCCGCGCTCGGGCCGTGCGGCGAGCGCCTGCGCGAGGAGGGCACCGACGAGGTAGCCCGCGAGGTTCGCCGCGCCCGCGAAGGCGGCCTGCGGCGCGCTCACCCAGTCGCGCTCGACGAGGAGCGGCAGCAGCGGCGTGTAGGCGAAGCGCGCGAAGCCGATGCCCACGAGGACGGCGAGCAGCGCCGGCAGCCACGGCGCGAGACCCTCGCCGACGGCGGCGCGCCGTGCCCCGAGCTCGTCCGCCATGTGCGCCTCCCGTGCGTCTCCGGCAGACAGGGGTAGGGCGCGCCGGTTGCGACCGCAAGGCGCGGGGCGGCAGGGTCGTCATGTCCGGGGCGCGGCTCCCCGGGGCTTGCCCGACGTGCCGATGTGTGTTCGAACTTCGCTCGAAGCGCGGCGCTCGCGGACGAGGCGCCGCGCGGGAGGCCGTCGCCCTTGCCCGCAGCTCGGATCGGTGGGAACGGCCCATGACGGCGCCTCAGGTCATGATCCTGGCGATCATCGCGGTCGCGATGGGCCTCTTCCTCTGGGGCCGATGGCGCCACGATCTCGTCGCGGTGGCGGCCCTGATCGCCTGCGTACTCGTGGGCCTCGTGCCGGCCGAGGCGGCGTTCACGGGGTTCGGCCATCCCGCCGTGATCACGGTCGCCGCCGTGCTCGTCCTCAGCCACGGCCTCGCCGCGAGCGGCGCCATCGACCGTGTCGTGCGCCGCGTCCTGCACGAGGGCGCAGGCGCCTGGTCGATCATCCTCACGCTGTGCGCGCTCACCGCGTTCATGTCCGCCTTCATGAACAACATCGGCGCGCTCGCGCTGATGATGCCCGCCGCGCTCGCCGCCGCCCGCAGGGCGGAGGTGGCGCCGGGGCAGATCCTGATGCCGCTCTCCTTCGCCTCGATCCTGGGTGGCATGACGACACTGATCGGCACGCCGCCGAACCTCATCGTCGCCGGCTTCCGGGCGAGCGCGACCGGCACGCCCTTCGGCATGTTCGACTTCGCGCCCGTCGGCGTCGCGGTCGCCGGGGCGGGCGTGCTCCTCGTGGTGCTGGGCTCGCGGTTCCTCGTGCCCAACCGTCCCCGCGGCGCGGGGCAGAATTTCGACATCGGCGCCTACCTCACCGAGGCACGGGTGCCCGCCAAGGCGCGGGCGGTGGGCATGACGTTGAAGGAGGTCGAGGAGACGCTCGCTGCGGCGGAGGCGCAGGTCGTGGGCCTCGTGCGCGACAACGCGCGCATCCCCGCCCCGCAGAACTGGCGCAGCCTGCGCGAGGACGACATCCTCGTCATCGAGGCGGATTCGAAGAACCTGCCCCAGGCGCTCGCCAAGCTCGGGCTGACCCTCGAGGAGGACAAGCGCACCGGCGTGCGTGCGCTCGAGGCCGAGCACACGGTGATGGCCGAGGTGGTGGTGCGCCCGGGCTCGCCGCTGATCGGGCGCACGGCGCAGCACCTCAAGCTCCGCTCGCGCCATGCGATCAACCTCCTGGCCATCTCGCGCCAGGGCCGGCGCTCGATCTCGCGGCTGCGGCAGACGCGCCTCGCGCCCGGCGACGTGCTGCTCCTCCAGGGCACGCCCGAGACGCTCGCCGATTTCTCCGCCCATTTCGACTGCGTGCCGCTGGCCGAGCGCGCGCTGCGCTTCCCGGCGAAGCGCGACGCCTGGCTCGCGACCGGCATCATGGCCGCGGCGGTGGGCGCGACGGCGCTGGGAATCCTCCCCGTCGAGATCGCCTTCACCCTCGCCGCGCTCGCCTACGTCCTCGCCTCCATCGTGCCGACGCGCGAGCTCTATGGAGCCGTCGAGTGGCCGGTGATCGTGCTGCTGGGAGCGCTCATCCCCGTGGCGGGCGCCGTCGCGTCGACCGGTGCTGCGGACGCCGTTGCGCGCGGGATGATGGGGCTGATCGGGGAGGGGAGCCCAGTCCTGGTGCTCGTCGGCCTCATGGTGATGACGATGTGCCTCACGGATTTCATGAACAACGCGGCGACCGCGACGGTCATGTGCCCGATCGCCATCGGGATCGCCGGCGTGATGGGGGCGAACCCCGACCCGTTCCTGATGGCGGTGGCGATCGGTTCGTCCTGCGCCTTCCTGACCCCGATCGGCCACCAGAACAACACCCTCATCCTCGGCCCCGGCGGCTTCCGCTTCGGCGACTACTGGCGCCTCGGCCTGCCGCTCGAGATCGTCGTCCTGTGCGTGGGGATCCCGATGATCCTCGTCGTCTGGCCGCTGTGAGATCGAGGCCTCGGCTGCGGCGCCGGCTTTCCCGTGCGGGCGACCGGTATCCAATCCGGGCCGACTTGCGCTAGTCTGTTCGAGGCTGCCGGCACGTCCGGCGAAGACGAGTGAGGCTTTCGTGACCGAGAACGCCGGCGACACGACCCCGACGCGCATGCGCGACGGCTCAGGAGAGGCGACCCCCGGGACGGCCGTGAAGCGCGCCGCCGCCAAGGCGTCGAACGCGCGCGCGGCCAAGGCGAAGGAACGCGCGGAGACGCGGCCCAAGCTCTTCGTCCGCCCCGCGCTCCTCAAGGACATGCGGGCCATCCAGGCCCTGTGCCGGCGCGCCTATCCGTCGATGGAAGCCTATTCCCAGGCGCACCTGCGCGGACAGATCCAGATGTTCCCCGAGGGTCAGTTCGTCGCGATCTACGAGGACGAGCTCGTCGGCTACGCGGCGACCTTCCTCATCGACGAGCAGACCGCACTCGCGCCGCACGATTGGAAGACCATCACGGGCAACGGCTTCGCCTCCCGCCACGACGACGACGGGGACATCCTCTACGGCTTCGAGGTGATGGTCGATCCCAAGCACCGGGGCCTGCGCATCGGCCAGCGCCTCTACAACGAGCGCAAGCGCCTCGCCATCGACCTCAAGCTCAAGGGAATCGTCTGCGCCGGCCGCATGCCCGGCTACGCCAAGGCGAAGCGCCGGAAGCAGGTGGCGAGCCCGGAAGAATACCTGGAGGCGGTGGTCGAGCAGGGCCTGCGCGATCCCGTCATCTCCTTCCAGATGCGCAACGGGTTCGAGCCGCTGCGCGTGCTGAACGACTATCTGCCGATGGACCAGGAGAGCCGCGGCAACGCCGTGCATCTCGTCTGGTGGAATCCCGCCGTCGCGCCGGACCCGAACGCGCGCCACGCCAAGCAGCGCCGCAGGCCGCAATCGACGGTGCGCGTCGCCTGCATCCAGTATCAGCAGCGCAAGGTGGATTCCTTCCAGGAATTCGCCGATCAGGTCGAGTATTTCGTCGATGCGGTGGCGGACTACAAGTCCGACTTCTGTGTCTTCCCGGAGCTGTTCACGCTCCAGCTCCTCTCGATCGACAACGAGAACCTCCCGCCCGACAAGGCGATCGCGCAGCTCTCGCGCTATACCGAGCGCCTGAAGGAGATGCTCTCGCGGCTGGCGGTGCACTACAACATCAACATCATCGGCGGCTCGCACCCGACGCGGGACGAAGACGGCGACATCATCAACGTCTGCTACGTCTGCCTGCGCGACGGCTCGATCCACGCCCGCGCGAAGATCCATCCGACGCCGAACGAGCGCTATTGGTGGTCGATCGTCGGGGCCGACGAGGCCGACACGATCATGACCGATTGCGGGCCGATCGGGGTGATGATCTGCTACGACTCGGAATTCCCCGAGCTCGCCCGGCATCTCGTCGACCAGGGCGCGCAGATCCTGTTCGTGCCGTTCTGCACTGACGAGCGCAAGTCCTACCTACGCGTGCGCTACTGCTGCCAGGCGCGGGCGGTGGAGAACCAGGTCTACCTGGCGCTCGCGGGCAACGTCGGCAACCTGCCCAACGTCGAGAACATGGACATCCAGTACGCGCAGAGCTGCATCCTCACGCCCTGCGACTTCCCCTTCGACCGGGACGGCATCGCCGCCGACACGACGCCCAACTCGGAGATGGTCGCCATCGCCGACCTGAACCTCGACACGCTGCGCCAGGCCCGCGCCAACGGCACGGTCCAGAACCTGCGCGACCGGCGCTTCGACCTCTACTCGGTGCAGTGGAGAAAGGAGAAGTCGCGGTGATCCGTCCCTGTCCGGCGCCTCCCCGACGGGTGGTGCCGGCGCGGTGCTTCCGAACTGACGGTGATCCCTCCACGCCATGGCTTCCTCGGACGACGTGACTCCGGACGACGTGCCCCGCCCCGCCGACGCCCACCCCTGGCACGCCATCCCCCACGACGACGCGCTCGCCCGCCTCGACACCGCCCCGCACGGCCTCACGCAGGAGGAGGCGGCGCGGCGGCTCGAGCGTCACGGGCCGAACCGCCTGCCGCAGGCGAAGCAGCGCGGGCCGCTGCAGCGGCTCGTCGACCAGGTGAACTCGGTCCTCATCTGGATCCTGCTCGCCTCGGCGGCGGTCACGGCGCTGCTCGGGCACTGGATCGACACCGCCGTCATCCTCGCCGTCGTCGTGGCGAACGTCGGCATCGGCTTCGTCCAGGAGGGCAAGGCGGAGGCTGCGCTCGAGGCGATCCGCGGCATGCTCGCGCCGCAGGCGGCGACACTGCGCGACGGCGAGCGCGTCGGCATCCCCGGCGAGCACCTCGTGCCCGGCGACGTCGTCCTCGTCGAGGCGGGCGATCGCGTGCCGGCGGACCTGCGCGTCGTCGAGGCGCGCAACCTGCGCATCGAGGAGGCCGCGCTCACCGGCGAGAGCGTGCCCTCCGAGAAGTCCGTCCACCCGGTGCGGACGGACGCGCAGCTCGGCGACCGCGCCTCCATGGCCTATTCCGGCACGATGGTGGCGGCAGGCTCGGGCCGCGGCGTCGTGGTGGCGACGGGCGGGCGCACCGAGATCGGGCGCATCTCCGGCCTTCTCGCCGACGTCGGCGAGATGACGACGCCGCTCCTGCGCCAGATCGACGTGCTGGCGAAGACGCTCGCCGTCGTCGTCGTCATCGCCGCGGCGCTGGTGCTGGCCTTCGGCGTCTTCGTGCGCGACTACGCCTTCGACGAGCTCTTCATCGCCGTCGTCGGGCTGATGGTGGCGGCGATGCCCGAGGGCCTGCCGGCGCTGCTCACGATCACCCTCGCCATCGGCGTCCAGGGCATGGCGCGGCGCAACGCCGTCGTGCGCCGGCTGCCCGCCATCGAGACGCTGGGCGCGGTCTCCGTGATCTGCTCGGACAAGACCGGCACGCTCACCCGCAACGAGATGATGGCCGCCACCGTGATGACGGCGGACCTCGTCTACGAGGTCACCGGCGAGGGATATGCCCCCGAGGGGACGTTCCTGCGCGACGGCGCGCCCGTCGATCCTGCTGGGGAGCCGCTGCTCGCGGACCTCGCCCGCGCGGCGCTCCTGTGCAACGACGCGGCGCTCTCGCCGGCCGAGCACGGCTGGCACGTCGAGGGAGATCCGATGGAGGGCGCGCTCGTCGCGCTCGCCGCCAAGGCGGGCTTCGATCCGCGGGCGGAGCGCGCCTCCTGGACGCGGCGCGACGCGGTGCCCTTCGACGCGCAGCACCGCTTCATGGCGACGCTCGACGCGCCGAACGAGGCGGAGCGCGGAGCCTACGTCTTCGTCAAGGGCGCGCCCGAGCGCATCCTCGCGATGTGCGACGTCGCGCGCGGGGCGGACGGGCGCGAGGTGCCGATCGACCGCGGCCATTGGCACGCGGCGGTCGAGTCGATCGCCGCGAAGGGCCAGCGCGTCCTCGCCTTCGCCGGGCGACCGGCCGGGGAGAGCGAGGGCGTCGACGAGACCATGCTCGACATCGAGGGCGTCGGCGACGGGCTCGTGCTGATCGGCCTCGTCGGCCTGATCGACCCGCCGCGCGAGGAGGCGGTGGACGCCGTCGCCGAGTGCCGGGCCGCCGGCATAGACGTGAAGATGATCACCGGCGATCACGCCGCGACGGCCTCGGCCATCGCCCGCGCTCTCGGCCTCGATCGCCCCGACGACGTGCTCACCGGCCGCGATCTCGACGCCCTCGACGATGCGGCCCTGGCCGAGCGCGTGCGGGACGTCGACGTCTTCGCCCGCACCAGCCCCGAGCACAAGATCCGCCTCGTCGCGGCACTGCAGGCGCAGGGGCTGGTCGTGGCGATGACGGGCGACGGCGTCAACGACGCGCCGGCGCTCAAGCGCGCGGACGTGGGCGTCGCGATGGGCCGCAAGGGTTCCGAGGCGGCGAGGCAGGCCGCCGACGTCGTGCTGCTCGACGACGACTTCGCGACGCTCGAGGCCGCGGTGCGGGCCGGACGAACCGTCTACGCCAACCTGCGCAAGGGCATCGCCTTCCTCCTGCCGATCAACGGCGGCGAGGCGGCGAGCCTCGTCATCGCGCTGCTCGCGGGCCTCGCGCTGCCGATCATGGCGGTTCAGATCCTGTGGGTGAACATGGTCTCCTCGGTCGTCCTCGGCACCAGCCTCGCCTTCGAGCCGCCCGAGCCCGACGTCATGCGCCGGCGCCCGCGCGACCCGACGCGGCGCATCCTCGACGGCTTCCTGGCGTGGCGCGTGGCGTTCGTGTCCGCATTGTTCACGATCGGCATCTTCGGCGCCTATCGCTGGGGGATCGCGGAGGGTCTGGAGCCGGAGGCGGCGCGGACGATCGCCGTGAACGCGCTCGTGGCGATGGAGATCTTCTACCTCTTCGCAGTGCGCTATCTCGACAGCCCCTCGATGACCCTCGCCGGTGCGCTCGGCACCCCCGCGGTGCTCGTCGTCGTGGCCGCCGTGAGCCTGCTCCAGCTCGCCTTCACCTACGTCCCCTTCATGAACGCGATCTTCGGCTCGCGCCCCCTCGGCTGGACCGAGATGGGGGTGGCGCTCGCGGCGGGCGTCGGCGTGCTCGTCATGCTCGAGGCGGAGAAGCTGGTGCGCCGCGGCGTCGTGCGCCTGCGCGGGAGGGGCTGACGGACTCCCGCCGCGGCGATTGCGTCGGGCGGGAGCATCGGGCCACCGCGTGGAATCCCGGTCGGCGGGATGACGCCGGAAGGCTCTAGCCGGGGACGAAAGCCAGAACCCGCACCGGGCTGCCGGTGCCGTTGACGAGCTTCAGCGGTGCCGCGACGAGGATGGCCCCCTTGGGCGGAAGGCGGTCGAGGTGGGCGAGGCTGGCGAGGCCGTATCGGTTGGCCTGATGCATCAGGTAATGGGCAGGGAAGGGCGGGTTCATCCCCGCGGCCGCGCCCGCATCGGTGCCGACGCACTCCGTGCCCCAGCCCATGATGCCCTTGGAGACGAGGTACTCCATGCAGTCGACGGACGGTCCCGGGGAATGCGGGCCGGCCTCGTCCGCGTTCAGGAAGGTCTCCACGCTGCCGTTGCGGCGATGCCAGTCGGTGCGCATGAGGACCCAGCTGTCGCGCTCGATGGCGCCGTGCTCGGCCTCCCAGGCCTTCACGCCATCCGCGGTCAGGAGGAAGTCCGGGTCCGCGGCCGCCTGCCGTGAGCAGTCGACGACGTTGACGGGGCCCACGAAGTTGCGCGGCGGGATCGTGTCGGTCGAGCCGTCGCTCGTATGGTCGCGCCCGGAGATCCAGTGGATCGGCGCGTCGAAATGCGTGCCGGTATGCTCGCCGAGCTTGAGCCAGCGCCAGGCCCAGTAGGGACCCTTTTCATTGTACCAGGAGATCTCGTGCATCTCGACGGCGGGCGTGTTCACGCCGATCTCCGGCGGCAGGTAGAGCACCGGCGTGTCCGGCCCGAGCGGCGCGGAGAGATCCACGACGGTGATGGACCCGCTCGCCAGCCCGGCGGCGAGGTCGGTGAGCGTCTGGCGTGCGGTCATTGGGGCCTCCCGGTGCCTCGTCGTTGCTCTCGCCGCTCCGGTGGCGTCCGGGCGGGGGGGCATCGTACGTCCGAGTCTCGCGAATGCAAGGAACTGCCGCGCTCGCGCGTCGGCGCGGACGCGCCTCAGCCACCGCCGAAGCGGGCCCGCAGGTCGGCGCAGACGTCGCCGCGCTCGACCGCCGGCGTGAACCAGGCGACGTCGTAGTGCGCGCCGGCGGTGCCGAACCCGCCGACGAGATCCGCCGGATCCGAGACCCCCGGCGGCGCCTCGACGAAGGCGATCGAGAGGGTTTCGCGCGCGGGCGCTCGCGCCTCGAGGTAGAACGGCACCGCCTCGTCGCCGACGTGACCGGCGCCGGCGATCAGCACCGCGGGGCTGGGGGCCGCGAGGAGCGAATCGGCGAGCGCGGCGTCGCGCAGGCGCTGGGCGACGGCGAACCCCGGCACGGCCGCCTCCGGCAGGAGCCCGCAATGTCCGTCGACGATCGCCTGCTCCATGCGCACGCGCCCCGCCTCCGGCAGCGGGCGATCGAGGCGCAGGCGGGCGCGCTCGTCCGGCGCGAGCGCGTCTTCCCGACCCTGCGCCAGCGCCGCCGTCAGCGCGCGCTCCGCGTCCCCCGCGTGGAGCGTCCAGCCGGCGGCGAGGGCGGCCTCCAGGATCGGCGCGTACATCGCGAAGTCCGGCCAGCCGCTCGCCTCCCACCCCAGCGCCTCCCCCAGCGCGGCGACGTCGCCGGCCCGGGCGTCGGCGAGGGGGCCGCCCTCGTCGCGGCGCACCATCTCGAGCACGAGCCCGCCCGCCGGCGCGTTTGCGGCGGCGATCGCGACGGCCCAGGCCTGGAGGGCGTGGTGATCCGGGTTGTCGTGCCGCTCGCCGAGGAGGACGATCTCGGCACCCGCGATCCGCGCGGCGACCTGCGCGTGCGTCAGCGCGGCGCCGGTGCGGGCGTCGTGGACGGCGCCGACGAGCGGGCTGTCCGACGCCGTCCCACCCACGAAGGCGGGCGGCGCGGGGGTCGCTGCTGGGGCGGGCGAGGCGAGAGCGGTGGCGAGGCCGGCGAGGAGGGCTGTGGTGATCGCGCGCATGCGTCGGAGATAGAGCGGAGGAGGGCGCTTCGGAAGGGCGCTGCGATCTCGGGCCGACGAAGGTCCGAGCTCGTTCACTCCATCACGGCGGCCTTGAGGATGCACACCATCGTGGCGCGGCCGGGCTCCCCGGCGATGCAGCGCACCGTGTGCGGCCGGTCGCAGCGGTAGCGCAGGGTCTCCCCGGCGCGGGCGCGCTGGACGACGCCCGCCACCTCCACCTCGAACTCGCCTTCCAACACCGAGAGATGCTCCACCGAGCCGCGCTGGTGCGCATCCGAATCGAGCACGCCACCGGGCTCGGAGGCGATGTCGTACCATTGCAGCCACTCGACCGTCTTGATCCAGCCGATGATGGAAAGTCGCATCTTGCCGTCGTCGGAGACGAGGATCGGCGTGTCGGGCCGTGAGGACTTCTGGATGAAGGGCTCGTCGTCGACGGTGGCGAGCACGCGCTCGATCGAGACGTCGAGCGCCTGCGAGAGGCGCCAGATCGTGGCGAGCGTCGGGTTGGTCTCGTTGCGCTCGATCTGGCTGATGATCGACTTCGCGACGCCGGATTGCTCCGCCAGCTCCGACAGCGACAGATTGTAGGCCTTGCGCAGACGCTGGACCGTCTTGCCGAGCTGGCCCGACAGGATCTGGGCTCCCGCCTCCAGCTCCCGCGTGCGCTCCTTGCCCTCGACGCCCATCACGTTCTTCCCGCTCGCCGGGGCGTTCCTTTGGCCGAACGCCCGTTTGTCACTTCAAACGCACCATGCCGAACGGCGCAATCCGACGCAAGGGACCGGGCCCCGATTCGCGCGCCCCGAGCGTGGCCCCGACGCCCCGCTCAGCCGGCCTCGAGGTCGAACCGCTCGACCACCGCCGGCTGGATCGCGCCCGCCGTGATCGTGAGCAGGACGAGGCGCGCGTCGAGGCTCTCCTCGTCCTCCAGCGCCCGCTCGATCCGCGCCTCGACGCGGGCGAGCGCCGCCTCGCCGTTGGCATGGACGAAGATGTCGGGGCCGACGATGCAGTAGGAGAGGAGCTCCGCCGCGGGCGCGTAGGCCAGCGGCGGCGGCTCGGCGCCGTCCGCCGCGTCCTTCATCAGCGAGACCGCTGCGAGCTTGATCGGCTCGCGCACCATGGCCGGATGCACGTCGCAGCGGCGCAGCGCCTCGTCGAGGCGCCGCAGGTCCTCCGAGCGGCCGAAACGGCCGAACAGGCCGATGGACGAGCCGCGCTTCACCGGCTCAGAGCGCGCGCTCGAGCACGAGCTCGCCGCGCGGCCCCTTGATCGTCAGGCGCGGCCCCTCCGTGTCCCAGGTCTGGGCGGCGCGCAGCGCCTCGAGGAAGGTGCGCTCCTTCTGCATTGTCGAGTTGTCGCACTCGCGGCGCGTGAGCGCGAACGGCCCCACCGCGAAGCCCTGGTCGCGCAGCGGGTAGGCGGTGGCGGAATAGTTGTTGCAGCCCGAGAAGCCGCGCAGGCGCAGGGTCTCGTCGAGAGTCAGCGCCGGGCGCTCGCCCTCGAAGGCACGTCCGTTGAGGGTCGTCGCCTCGAAGGTCACGCCGAGCGGGAACTGCTTGGGCATCATCGGCGGCGGCACCGCCGGCGCCTGCTGCTCGGACGGATCGGGCATGCCGAACCCCCCCTGTGCCGACGCCTGCGGTGCGGCGGCGAGGGCGGCGAGGAGCGCGAGGGCCGCGACGCGCGACGCTGTCATGGATGGAGAACTCCGGTCTCGACGGGACGCGCGGGACCATAAAGAGACGGGCGCGGCCGCGCAAGAAAATGCGCGCGCGGCGTGATCCGGCGCGGCGGTGGAAGCGTAGGCGTCAATGAAGTTCGGTCATGAGCTTCCTTCCCGCGGCGCTCCCCTTCCCGCGCGCGCCGCAAACTCCAAGCCGCCCCACACGGGGCGGCTTTTTTCGTCTGCCAGGCGGGATGACGTCTAGCCCGGCTGCGGGCCGATCCGCGCCTCGAGACGGGCGAGGAGCGCGTTCTCGGAGCGGAACACGTAGTCGAGGCTGCGCACCGTGACGTCCGCCGCGCCGGCGGCGGCCAGCGCGTCGACGAGCGCGAACACGCTCTCCTTGGGGCAATGCAGCACCAGCTCCGGCGCCGTGATGCCGTACGGGGCGCGGGCGCCGTGGCGCTCGCCCTGCGCGATCGCCGCCCCGGCGTCGTCGGCGGCGATGCGCGCGCGGATCTCGCGGGTGGTGCGCGCCGCCTCCTCCGCGGCGATCCGCCCCAGGATCGCGCGCGCGGCGGCCCGCGCCTCATCCGTCCAGGGCGCGTGCAGCGCGGCGACGAGGTTCGCCTCGGAGCGCAGCATCACGCCGTCGTCGAGCACCTTGAGGGCGTTGGCGGCGAGCGTCGCGCCGGTCGTGGTGATGTCGACGATGATCTCGGCGGCGCCCGACGCGGGTGCGCCCTCCGTGGCGCCGAGAGATTCGACGATCCGGTAGTCGGCGACGCCGTGGCGGGCGAAGAAGCGCCGCGTCAGGTTCACGTACTTCGTCGCCACCCGCATCTTGCGGCCGTGGCGCACGCGCAGGTCGACCGCGACCTCGTCGAGGTCGCTCATCGTGCGCACGTCGATCCAGGCCTGCGGCACGGCGACGACGACGTTCGCCTGCCCGAAGCCGAGCGGCGTGAGCAGCGTGACGGCGGCGTCGGCGTCCGGCATCTGCTCGCGCACGAGGTCCTCGCCGGTGACGCCGAGATGCGCCTGGCCGGTGGCGAGCTGGGTCGTGATCTCGCTCGCGGAGAGGAACTTCACGAGGACCCCGGGCAGGCCCGCGATGGCGCCGTGATAGTCCCGTGCGCCGCGGCCCTGCTGGAAGCCGAGGCCGGCGCGGGCGAAGAAGGCGCTGGCGTTCTCCTGGAGCCGGCCCTTGGAGGGCACGGCGATGACGAGGGGGGCGTTCATGCCGTCTCTCCGCTGTCCGCCTTCGCCAGCGCCGCCGCGATCCGGTCGATCCAGAACGAGCAGCCCACCGCGGGCATCGGCTCGGGCGCGCCGAGCCGCGTCAGCAGACGGTCGTAGCGCCCGCCGCCGACGAGCGGCCGGCCCTCGGCGTCGTCGCGCGCCGTCGCCTCGAAGATGAAGCCGGTATAATAATCGAGGTTGCGGGCGAAATCGGCGTGGAAGGCGAGGGCGCCGACGTCGACGCCACGCGCGGCGAGGAAGCCGGTGCGCTCCTCGAACAGGCCGATCGCCGGCGCGATGGCGAGGCCCGCGTCCGCCGCCAGCGCGCGCACCCGCGCCGCCGCCGCGTCGGGATCGCCGCGGATGGCGAGATAGGCGCTCAGCACCTCGCGGGCGCGGGCGTCGAGGCCGTTGCCGCGGCGTCCGGCGCGGGCGAGGAAGCGCTCGGCGATCTCTCCGGCGCTGCGCCCGCCCACCGTGCTGATGCCGGCGATGGCGAGCACGTCCTCGACGAAGGCGTGGGCGGCCTGCGGGTCCTGGCCCTCGAGCGCGGCGAGCAGCCCCGCGTGCTCGACGAGGTCGGGCTCGGGGGCGGCGTCGAGAATCGTCGCGGCGCGGCCCGAGACGATGGCGCGGATGAGCCGGCTCTTGGCCGCGGGCGCGACGCCGAGCGCGTCGACGATCGCCTCGAGCAGGCCGACGTCGCCGAGCCTGACGTCGTGGGCGACGCCGAGCGCGTCGAGCGCCTCGAGCGCCAGGGCGAGGGCCTCGGCGTCGGCGGCGGCGACGTCCCTGCGGCCGATCGACTCGATGCCGGCCTGGCGGAACTCGCCGGTCTCGCCCGCGCGCAGGCGGAAGACCGGTCCCGCGTAGCAATGCGCCGCGGCGCCGGTGCCGTGCGCGGCGAGATGCGCCCGGCAGACGGGGATCGTGTAGTCCGGCCGCAGGCAGAGCTCGGCGCCGCTCGCGTCGCTCGTCACGAACAGCCGCCGGCGGATGTCCTCGCCGGAGAGGTCGAGGAAGACTTCCGCCGGCTGCAGTACCGGCGGCTCGAGCGGCACGTAGCCCTCGCGGTCGAAGAGGCCGAGGAGAATCTCCTCGGCGCGTGTCTCGTATGCGTTCATGGTCCCGCTCCCGCCGGGACCTCTAGCAGGGCCGGCGCCGCTGGGAAACGGGCTTCTCCGCGCAGGGTGAATGCTCCCTGCGCCGCTCACCCCGCGGTCGCGGGCGAGGGCGCCTCGCGGAAGACCGGCTTCACGGCCTCGAGCTCGGGGAGCGGGATGTGGCAGGCGATGCGGTGGCCGTCCGCGCGCACGTGCTCGGGCGGGCGAGCCGCGTCGCAGATCGGGCCGAGCTTGCGTGGGCAGCGCGTGGCGAAGGGGCAGCCGGCGGGCGGGTCGAGCGGGCTCGGCAGCGCGCCTTCGAGCACGATCCTCGTCTTCTCGATCGACGGGTCCGCCACCGGCACGGCCGAGAGCAGCGCCTCGGTGTAGGGGTGATACGGCGGCTCGAACACGTCCGCGGTGCGGCCCTGCTCCATGATTTGCCCGAGATACATCACGACCACCCGGTCGGCGAGGTAGCGCACGAGCGAGAGGTCGTGGCTGATGAAGACGAGCGTCGTGTCGTTGTCGCGCTGGATGTCCATCAGGAGCTGCGTCACGGCGGCCTGGACGGAGACGTCGAGCGCCGAGACGGGCTCGTCCGCCACGACGACGGAGGGGTTCCCGGCGAAGGCGCGGGCGATGCCGATGCGCTGCTTCTGGCCACCCGAGAGCTGGCGCGGCATGCGCCCGGCGAAGTCGCGCGGCAGCTTGACGAGATCGAGCAGCTCGTAGACGCGCGCCCAGATCCGATGATGATCGGTCTCCACGCCGAACTTGCGGATGACGCGCGCGATCTGCCCGCCGACGGTCTGGCTCGGGTTGAGCGTGTCGTTGGGGTTCTGGAAGATCATCTGCAGGTTGGCGACCTGCTCCTTCGGCCGCCCTGTCACCGGCGCCTCGGCGATGTCGTCCCCCTCGAAGCGGATGGCGCCGTCGGTGGCGGTCTCGAGGCCCATCAGCACCTTGGCGAAGGTGGACTTGCCGCAGCCCGATTCGCCGACGATGGCCACGGTCTGGCCGCGCCGCGCGTCGAATGTGAGCGCCTCGTTGGCCTTGACCCAGCGCACCGAGCGTCCCTGGAGCATGGCGAGGATGGAGCGGTCGAAGACCGGGTAGTACTTCTGCATCTCTGCGACCTCGAGCACGACGTCGCCGACCGGCGCACCGGCCTCCGCCCCCCGCACCGCGCGCCGGCGCGCCAGCGGGTCGATCGCGTCGAGCCTGAGGCACCGGGCTCGGTGGGACGTGTCGACGGCTGCGTCGCGATCGCTCGCATCGCGCATCGGCACGGGCCCGGCGTCGCAAAGCCCCTCGCGGAAGAGGTCGCAGCGCGGGCCGAAATTGCACCCGCGCGGGCGCTCGTGCGGCAGCGGCAGCTGTCCGCGGATCGCGGTGAGCGGGCGCGCGTGCTTGTCGGCCGCCGGCACCGGGATGCAGCCGAACAGCCCCCGCGTGTAGGGGTGGCGCATGGCGGTGAAGACGTCCTCCACCGCGCCTTCCTCCACCACCTCGCCGGAATACATCACCGCGACCCGGTCGCAGACCTCGCGCACGAGGCCGAGATTGTGGCTGATGAACAGGATCGCGGTGCCGAACTTGCGCTTGATCTCGCCGATCAGCTCGACGATTCCCGCCTCGACCGTGACGTCGAGCGCGGTCGTCGGCTCGTCGAGCAGCAGGAGCGAGGGGTTGGCGAGGAGCGCCATCGCGATCACGACGCGCTGCTGCTGCCCGCCCGAGAGCTGGTGCGGGTAGGCCGCGAGGATGCGCTCGGGATCGGGCAGGCGCACGTCCGCCAGGATCTCCGCCGCCTTCGCCAGCGCCTCGGCTTCGGAGAGGCCGTGATGCACGGTCGAGACCTCGGAGAGCTGCCGGCCCACGGTGAGCGAGGGATTGAGCGCCGCGAACGGCTCCTGGTAGACCATCGCGATCTCGTTGCCGCGCAGCCGCCGCAGCTCGTCGGGGGACATCGCGAGCATGTCGCGCCCCTTGAAGCGCATCGCGCCCGCCGCGATCCGACCGTTTCGTCCCATGTAGCGCATGATGGCGTTGGCGACGGTGGACTTGCCGCAGCCGCTCTCGCCGACGAGCGCGACCGACTCGCCGGCGCGGATCGTCAGGTCGAAGTCGAGAACCGCAGGAATCTCGCCCGCGCGGGTGACGTAGGAGATCGCGAGCCCCTCGATCTCGAGCACCGGCTCGTGCGTGGCGGTATCCTGCATCGCCTCAATCCTTCAGGGAGATCTCGCGGATGCCGTCGGCGAGAAGGTTGAAGCCGAGCACGAGCGAGGAGATCGCAATCACGGGGAAGATCGTCATGTGCGGCGCGAAGGTCGCCATCGAACGGGTCTGGTTGACCATTCCGCCCCAGTCCGGGTCCGGCGGCGGCAGGCCGAGCCCGAGGAAGCCGAGGACGCCGATGGTGATGATCGTGTAGCCCAGCCGCAGGCAGGCGTCGACGATGAGCGGCCCGCGGGCGTTGGGCAGGATCTCGACGAACATGATCCAGGCCGTGCTCTCGCCCCGCGTCTGCGCGGCGGCGACGTAGTCGCGGTTCCTCAGGTCGAGCACCAGCCCGCGCACGATCCGCATGATGCCGGGCGCGCTCGCGAAGGTGACGGCGAGCACGATGTTGATGCCCGAGGCGCCGAAGGTCGAGATGATGACGACGTACAGAACGAGGATGGGGAAGGAGAGGATGATGTCCGACAGGCGCGAGAGCACGTCGTCCACCCAGCCGCGCTTGTAGCCCGCCAAGAGCCCCATCACGATCCCCACCGCGAAGGCGCAGCCCGTGGCCACGGGGGCGTAGAACAGCACCGTGCGCGAGCCCCAGATCACCCGGCTGAGGATATCGCGCCCGAGATGATCGGCGCCGAGCAGGAAGGTGCCGCCGTCCGGGTGCGGCGCGCCCGGGGGCGCGAAGGGCACGAACTGCGAATTCGGGTCGAAGGGCGCGAGCCAGGGGGCGAGGAGCGCGACGACGACCCAGAAGCCCACGAGGCCCGCGCCGATCATCGCGACCGTGCTCTCGCGCACGAGCGCGAGGCCGCCGAAGAGGGAGCGCAGCGGCCCGACGAGCCGCGCGCGCGGGCCCCGCGGCGCGGCGGCCCCGGGGAGCGGCGGCCGGGGCGCGATGTCGGGGCGCACGGCAGAGGTGTCGCTCATCGTGCGGGCCTCCTCACGCGAAGCGGATGCGCGGGTTGAGATACGTGTAGCCGATGTCCGCTATCGTCTGCGTGGTGACGGCGACGAACACGGCGACCATGGCGCAGGCCTGGATCAGGTAGATGTCCTGGTTCAGTGACGCCTCCAGGAGAAGCGCGCCGAAGCCCTTGTAGGCGAAGAAGAACTCCACCACGATCACGCCCGAGAGCAGCCAGTTGACCTGCAGCATGATCACGGTGAACGGCGCGATCAGCGCGTTGCGCAGCGCATGGCGCAGGATCACCTGGCGGTAGGGCAGGCCTTTCAGGATCGCGGTGCGGATGTAGGGCGTCTGCATCACCTCGGCCATCGAGGCGCGGGTCATCCGCGCGATGTAGCCGAAGCCGTAGAGCACGAGCACGGTGACCGGCAGGACGAGCTCGCGCCAGGCGAAGCCGTCGTTCATGGAGCTCGTGCCCGGCAGCCAGCCGAGCCAGAACACGAAGAGGAAGGTGACGAGCACCGCGCTCGCGAACTCGGGGATCGAGGTCGTGACGATCGAGCCCACCGAGATCGAGCGATCGAGCCGCGAGCCCTCGCGCATTCCGGCGAGCACGCCGAGCACGAGCGCGAGCGGGATCATCACGCCGAAGGTGACGGCGCCCAGGATCGCGGTGTTGGCGAGCCGCGGCCAGAGCACCTCCGAGACGGGCACCCGGAAGCGGATCGACTGGCCGAAATCCCCGCGCAGGATGTCGCCGAGCCATTCGGCGTAGCGCACGTGCAGCGGCCGATCGTAGCCGTTCGCCGTGAGCCACAGCGCGCGCTGCTCGTCGGTCGTATAGGGGCCGAGCACCTTCACGGCGACGGCGTCGCCGTTCACCTCGAGCAGGAGGAAGAGGAGGATCGAGACCGCCAGCATGGTCAGCGCCATGAAGGCCAGCCGCTTGCCGAGGAAGACCAGCATGGCGCGAGAGCCCGCGTCGGCCCCGCCGTGGCGGCGGGGCCGGGGTGCGGATCAGCCCTGCGACAGCCAGACCTGCTCGAAGTGGTGCTCCTCGGCAGGGTGGTGGGCGTAGCCCTGGACGGCCTGGCTCGAGGCCGTGGCGATGGAGCGCCAGTAGGGCTGCACGATCACCGCGTCGGTCTGGAGCATGCGCTGGAGCTCCTCCATGATCGCGCGCCGCTCCTCGACGTCGAGCGTCGCCTCCGCCTCGTCGAGCAGTGCGTCGAAGTCCGGGTTGGAATACGACGACTCGTTCCAGGGCACGCCCGAGCGATAGGCGAGGGAGAGCACCTGGGTGCCCAGCGGTCGGTGCGTCCAGGAGGTGAAGCCGAAGGGCGTCGTCGTCCAGCGGTCCCAGTAGGTGCCGCCGGGCATGATGTTGACGGCGAGGTCGATGCCCGCCGGCCGCAGCATCTCGACGAGCGCCTGCGAGGTGTTGGGCTCCCAGGTCGGCTGGGCGACGCAGTCGATCTGGATCTCGAGTCCGTCCCCGTAGCCGGCCTCCGCCAGCAGCGCGCGGGCGCGGTCGTAATCCTGCGTCGGCTTCGCGATCGCCGCGTACTCGGGATGGACCGGCGAGACGTGGTGGTCCTCGCCGGGCGTGCCGAGGTTCTGGTAGGCCAGCGCGAGCAGCCGCTCGTGGTCGATGCAGGACTGGATGGCCTGGCGCACGCGGATGTCGTCGAACGGCGCCTGGTCCACCTTCATGCGGGCGACGCCGGTCTGCGCGGTGTCGGCCTGGTAGAGGACCAGCGTGGGGATCGCCCGCGCGGCGGGCACCTGCTCGACGTTGAGCCGATAGAGCATGTCCACCTGGCCCGACGCCAGCGCCGCGAGCGGGGCGGCCGGATCGTCGCCGTGGTCGACGTAGTCGATCCCGTCGAGGAAGACCTCGCCGCCCCACCAGCCGCTCTCCTTGCGGCGATAGCGCGCCCGCGAGCCGACGGTGAGCTCCACGAGCTCGAAGGGGCCGGTTCCGATCGGGTTCTCGACCCAGTTGCCGCCCTGGAAGGAGCGGTGCGCGATCATGCAGGGATAGTCGCCCATCGACTCCGGCAGGGCGAGGAAGGGCACGCGCAGGTTGAACTCGACGGTGTGGTCGTCGATCTTGACGACGCCGTTCTCCAGCATCGGCGAGCCGTCGTCGTTGGAGGTGCGCAGCGCCGAGAAGCGGCCGTAGTTCGAGGAGCCGACGGCGGGGTCCATCCAGCGCACGAAGTTCGCGACGACGTCGTCGGCCCCGAAATCGTCCCCGTTCGACCACTTGACGCCCTGGCGCAGCCTGAACGTCCAGGTCCGCAGGTCCTCGGACGCGCTCCAGCTCTCGGCGAGATGCGGCACGGCGACGTTGTCCGAGGAGATGCGTACGAGCGGCTCGATGACGTGGCGCAGCTCGTTGCCCTTCTCGGACCAGTCGACGGTCGCGGGATCGGAGATCTCCTTGATGTTCATCGACACGCGCAGCGTCCCGCCCTTCACGGGGCTGCCGGACTGCGCCCGCGCCGCCGGCACGAAGGGCTCGCCCGTCAGGCGCCCGGCCATCGCGTAGGCCGCGCCGGCGGAGAGGCCGAGCAGGGTCGCCGTGCGCAGGAACTCGCGGCGCGAGACCGTCCCCTCCTCGACGCCCGCCGCCACCCGCGGCAGCTTCGGATGGACCCGCTCCAGGGCCTCGACCGCCTCGGCGTCGAGGCGCGTGCCGTCGTTCTTCTCGGTCATCGTCTCCGGTCCTCTCGCCCGTTGCCGCGGGCTTCTCGATTCTCGCTGCGGAAGCCGCGCGAGGCGGCCACGGAACGGCTCGCGACCGGGTTGCCCCCACGGCCGAGCTCGATCGCGAAGTTATCGCGTGCGGCATGGGGGGTGTCAAACGTATATCCGCACTCGCCGCGCGACGACGTCGTGCCGCGCCGCACAAGATCCACGGGGCGCCGATCGTCGATCGTATGCGCATCCGTGTCTCGTACGGTGCGAGATCCGGCGTGCGTGCGGCTGCGCCCCCGATGGCCGGGCACGGAATTCCGAGGTGTAGCCGCTAGTCTTCACGCCATGCGGGCTGGTCTGCCGGGCGAGCGCGGCTCGACTGCACGCGGCGTGCGCGGCCGCATCCGCGCCCCGCGGCGTTGCGCGCCGCGGCGTGGCGTGGGACAAGCTCTGCGCGCGCCGCGGCGCGCGAGACGAGGACGAACGCCCCATGCGCTTTGCCGGAACCCCCGACTACGTCGCCACCGAGGACCTCTCGGTCGCCGTGAACGCGGCGATCGCGCTCGAGCGCCCGCTTCTGGTGAAGGGCGAGCCCGGCACCGGCAAGACCGTGCTCGCCGAGGAGATCGCCAAGGCGGTCGGCGCGCCGCTGCTGACGTGGTCGATCAAGTCCACCACGAAGGCGCAGCAGGGCCTCTACGAGTACGACGCGGTCTCGCGCCTGCGCGACTCGCAGCTCGGCGACCCGCGGGTCTCCGACATCGCGAACTACATCCGCCGCGGCAAGCTCTGGGACGCCTTCACCGCGCCCGAGCGCCCGGTGCTGCTCATCGACGAGATCGACAAGGCGGACATCGAGTTCCCCAACGACCTCCTCCAGGAGCTCGACCGTATGGAGTTCCACGTCTACGAGACCGGCGAGATGGTGCGCGCCGCGCGCCGGCCGATCGTGGTGATCACCTCCAACAACGAGAAGGAGCTCCCCGACGCCTTCCTGCGCCGCTGCTTCTTCCACTACATCAAGTTCCCCGACCCCGACACGATGGCGGCCATCGTCGAGGTGCACTACCCGGGCATCAAGCAGAGGCTCGTCAAGGAGGCGCTGGACGTCTTCTTCGCCGTGCGCGAGGCCCCGGGCCTGAAGAAGAAGCCCTCGACGAGCGAGCTGCTCGACTGGCTGAAGCTTCTGCTCAACGAGGACGTCGCGCCGGAGGTGCTGCGCGAGACGAGCGCGAGGAAGCTGATCCCGCCGCTGCACGGGGCCTTGCTGAAGAACGAGCAGGACGTGGCGCTGTTCGAGAAGATCGCGTTCATGACGCGGCGGGGTGGGTGAGGGGGGAATTGCCTCGCCTGGCACCCCGCGAAATCAGGGGGCATCGGCTCTTGAGGCTCGCATAAACGGAGGCAGACCGTCTTCGTTGTAGCGCTGAATTGAGAGCTGGCGATGCTCTTCCATTCGCCGCAGAAGCTCCATCGCTTCTCGTGCCTTTTCTGGAGGGAACGGTGCCTCAAACACCTCTTTTATCGTCGGTTCGATCTGCCTTGAAATACCGTCAAAGGAAAAATCTGTTTCCCATCCGTGCTCTAGCACATACATGACAAGCATGAGGCACCCGCTAGGGAGCTCTTTGCCTTTCCTGAACTGGTGATAAAGCCAGAGTACGACGTCGGCAATTTGTACACCGGGCGATAAAGAGTCTTTGGAGATAATCAATTGGCTAGATGGTACCAGCTGAAACTTGTGTTCCTCGCCTGCCCATCTGAATGTTTCCTCTGACGCATTGCTGAACATAGTGTGGTAGGCGGTAAGTGTCTTCGAAAATTCAGACTGTTCATCGTGCGTGATCTTATGGACAGGACGTCTCCAGAGACTCGAAAGATTATCAAGGCCCTTAAGAAGATTTGTAAATGCAACTAGATTTGGGAAGTGGCCCTGCCGCGACTGCTTTCTTTCAACGTAGATCTGTATCGATTCCGGATGATCTCTGGCCCAGATAAGGCCAGCTTGGAGGACCTCCTTGGCTCGTGGGTCCTTGAGTGATTCTACATCGCCAAGTATTGCCTTACATGCTACTGGGAGACCAGCGTAGGCACGTTTCTCATTCGGTTCCAGAATGCAATTCCAGAGGAGGCGTGCAGAATTTTCTTGCATCACGCTCGCTAGTTTGAACGTGAGCATGAGTCTTTGGAGTCTCAAATTATAGTGATGCCATGCGACCGCTGCATTTTCACCTGAGTCAAAGAGGACATCGAATACTTTTGTTGCTAAGAGATAGCGCTTCTCAACGCGGGACACGAAAAAGTGCGCGCGTGAAGACTGGAAAATCTGATATAAATCTTTCGAGACGTCCTCTATCCGCCAAAATCCAAGCTCTTTACCATGAAGAGATTCATGCCCAAGATGGCGTGCAATCTCGCGCGTACGCATCCCATGGGACGCATCGAAGTCGCCTCTCGTTATGAGTGCGCCTGTGAAGAAATCGGGTTGCGTTTTGTCAAAAAGATTGTGCCCAGTATTTCCTGTTTCGTCTACATAAGCATAAATGGGTATCTTTGATTCAGCCACGGATCTTTTCTCCCGTCACCGAAGAAGCTTTAGAACGCCCGAGTCGCTGGTGCGCTTAAACGAGCTTAATATGTGTAGCCTCCACCATCAATCCCGCCACCAACCGCTCCTCCTCCTCCGCATCCTCCGCGAACAGCTCCGGGTCCAGCTGCTCCCTCAGCGCCGCCACCTTCAGCGGGAAGTCCTCCGGCAGCTCCCGCGGCAGGCGGATGATCGTGCGGGCCAGCGCGTCGCAGGCGTGGAGCAGGGCGACCTGGGCTTCGTCCAGCGTGGCGTACTTGGCTTGCAGACGAGCGTCGTCCGCGGCCGCCAGCGCGGCCGTCTCGGCCGGGGTGACGATCGCCCAGAGCGCCCGGTGGCAGGCGCGCGCGTCGGCGAGGATGGCCGAGAGCCGCGCGATGCGCGTATTCGTGCTATGAACCGCCTGCGGCATGCCGATGGCTCCGTCCCGGTGATTGCGTTGAATATGGGTACACCTGAATTATGTCCGATGCAAGTGAGGTGCACCAAAAAAGAAGACGCGGGCGTCCCGCGACCGGCCGCGATCCGCTCGTGAGCCTGAGGCTGCCGAAGGACGCGCTCGCGCGGGTCGAGGCGATCGCGGCCGGGGAGGGGGTGTCGCGGTCGGAGGTGTTGCGGCGGGCCGTTGTGGAGTGGCTCGCCGGGAGAGACGACGGCGACAGTCTCGACTCCTGACGGCGCAGCCAGCGAGGTCCACCATGCTCACCGCCATCGCCGTCTCCGGCTACCGCTCGCTGCGTGAGATCGTCGTGCCGCTCGGGCGCGTCACGGTGGTCACCGGGCCCAACGGCGCGGGGAAGTCGAGCCTGTATCGGGCGCTGAGGCTCATCGCGGATGCGGCGCAGGGGCGGCTCGTGGGGTCGCTCGCCGCCGAGGGCGGGCTCGCCTCGACCTTGTGGGCGGGGCCGGAGCGGATCTCGCGGGAGATGCGCGCGGGCACCGTGCCCGTCGAGGGCACCGTGCGGCGCGAGCGCGTGGCGCTCAAGCTCGGGTTCTGCAGCGCGGGCGAGGACGATGCGCTGGGCTACGCGGTCGACCTCGGCCTGCCGGTGACGACCACGTCCGCCTTCGGGCTCGACCCGGAATACAAGGTCGAGACCGTCTTCTCGGGGCCGATGCGGGCGCGGCCCGTCGTGCTCGCCGAGCGGCGCGGGCCGATGGTGCGGGTCGCGGACGACGAGGGCCGGCTGCGGATCGTCGCGCAGCACCTCGCGCCCTTCGACGGCATGCTCACCCACGCCGCCGACCCGCGCGGCGCGCCCGAGCTCCTGGCGCTGCGCGAGCGGCTGAGGGCGTTCCGCTTCTACGACCACCTGCGCACCGATCCGGATGCACCGATGCGCCAGCGACGCGTGGGCACCCGCACGCCGGTGCTCTCCGGCGACGGCGGCGACCTCGCCGCGGCGCTCCAGACCATCCGCGAGATCGGCGACCCGCGAGCGCTCGACGCGGCCATCGCCGACGCCTTCGACGGCGCGCGCGTCGCCATCGACATCGAGGCGGGCCTGTTCGAGACCGTGATGCACCAGCCGGGCCTGCTGCGCCCGCTCGGGGCGCGGGAGCTCTCCGACGGCACGATGCGCTATCTGGCGCTCGTCGCGGCGCTGCTCTCGCCCCGCCCGCCGGCGCTCCTCGTCCTCAACGAGCCGGAGACGAGCCTGCATCCCGACCTGATCGCGCCCCTCGCCCGGCTCGTCCTCGCCGCGGGCGAACGCGCGCAGATCGTCGTCGTCACCCACAGCGCGGCGCTGGCGGGTGCGCTCGCCGGCGCGCCGGGTGCCGTGGTGCATCGCCTGGAGAAGTCGCTGGGCGAGACCCGCCTCGCCGAGGACGTGGACGCGCCGGGGTGGGTATGGCCCAAGCGGTGAGGCGTCGCGCATCCGTCTCGCGGCGATCGGCCCCGGCGTCCTCTCGACGGCCCGCGCGTTCGTCCGCATGATCGGAGCCGAACGAGGGAGACCGGAGATGGCCGAGAGCGCCGTTCGTATCGTCGTGACCGGACGCGTCCAGGGCGTGGGCTACCGCGCCTTCGCCGCCTCGCGCGCGACGGAGATCGCCTTGCGGGGCTTCGTGCGCAACCGGGAGGACGGTTCCGTGGAGAGCGTCGTGGCGGGGAACCCCGCGGCGATCGAGGCCTACCTCGCGGCCCTCCGCGGTGGCCCGCCGGGTGCCTCGGTCGCCGGTCTGGCGGTCGACCACCTCGAGGTGCGCAACGTCGTCGAGAGCACGTTTGTCGTGCGTTGAGGCACGTCCGGCGTCGCTCCGTCGCCGCCTGTTGCCGGCAAGCAACAACATCGATGGTGTCGTCGTGTTAACCGGTCCGCCTCGTGTACGGAGACGATTCCATGAACGACGACGATCTCGACCGCCGAGACGATGTCCGCGCCGACGCGGACGGGGAGCGCCCCGCCGTCGTCGCCTACGACCCCTACTTCCCCGCGTCGCGGACCGCGTCCGACGACGCGCGGATCGCGCCCTACGATCCGCACTTCCCCCAAGACGGCGCCAGCGACTTCGAGTGAGCGCGCTCGGCTGATCCTTCGAGGGCGGGCATGACCGCCCTCGCGCCGGCGTGATCCGCGCTCGCGGGACCGCTCACGCCGATGTGCGCGTGCCGCACGCGCCCGTGACGACCGTGCGCGCGCCATTCGATGTAACAGGGAGACCTCTCGTCACGAAGAGGGGTCTGCCATGTCGAACCCGATCGAGACACATTGGTCGAGCCTGATGCGCGCCGCCAACCGCGGCGACGAGGGCGCCTATCGCCGGCTCCTGTCCGAGCTCGCCCCCGCCATCCGTTCCAAGGTCCGCGGCAAGGCCGCGCAATGGGGGCTCTCCGGGGCGGACGTCGAGGACGCCGTCCAGGAGACCCTGCTCGCCATCCACGTCAAGCGCGCCACCTGGCGCGAGGACGAGGCGATCCGCCCGTGGGTGTTCGCGATCGCCGGCTACAAGATCGTCGATCAGATGCGGCGACGCTACCGGCACGCCGAGGTCGACATCGCCGATTTCACGGAGATCCTGCCGGCGCAGGCCGAGCCGGATCCCACCACCTCCACCGACATGGACCGCGTCGTCGCGCGCCTGACGGGCCGTGCCGGCGAGATCGTGCGCGCGATCGGCATCGAGGGGGCGAGCGTCGGGGAAGCCTCTCGGCGCTTCGGAATGTCGGAGGGCGCGGTGCGGGTCGCGCTCCACAGGGGCCTGCGCAAGCTGGCCGACCTACGCGCGAGCATGGTGGCATGAGGACGATCGCGATGAGAACGGACGACCTGATCGACACGCTCGCGGCCGACCTCGCGCCGCGCCGCCCGCTCGCGGCCGGCCTCGCCACCGCCTGCGCCGTGGGGCTCGGCGTCACGCTGACGCTCTTCCTCACCGGCTGGGGGCCGCGTGCGGACCTCGCGTCGGCGGTGGAGAGCCTGCGCTTCCTCGCCAAGCCCCTCGTCGGGGCCCTCCTGGCGATCGGCGCGCTCGGGCTCGCGGTGCGCCTCGTCTACCCCGGCGCCTCGGCCCGGGGCTGGGCGATGGCGCTCGCCGCCGCGCCGGCGGCCGTGGGCGGCTTCGTCGCGCTCGAGCTCGTCGCCTTGCCGGCGCAGGCGTGGGCACCCGCGCTCGTGGGCGACAACGCCCTCGTCTGCCTCGTCTCGATCCCGGTGCTGGCGCTCCCCGTGCTGGTCTCGCTGATCTTCGGCCTGCGGCGCGGAGCGCCCGTGCGGCCCGGCCTCGCCGGCGCGGTCGCCGGGCTCGCGGCCGCGGGCGTCGCCGCAGCGCTCTACGCGATCTTCTGCACGGACGACAGCCCCCTCTTCGTAGCGACATGGTACACGCTCGCCGCCGGGATCGTCGCGGCGGCGGGGGCAATCGCAGGGCGGCGCTGGCTGCGCTGGTGAGCGGGTCCCGCGCTCAGGCGAGAACCCGCGCCGCGAGCGGCAGCGACATCACGCACAGGACGGCGCCGTCGCCGATCTCGTAGCGCACGATCGCATCGAGCTCGTAGGGGAGGGTCCGCCGCAGGAGCTCGGTGCCGAAGCCCTGACGCTCGGGCCGCTCGGTATCCGGCACGACCCCGTCCTCCCGCCAGGCGAGCCGCAGGAGCGGCGGCTCGGCGCTCCCGTCGATCTCCCAGGTCACGGAGACGGTCCCCGTCTCGCCCGCGAGCGCGCCGAACTTCACGGCGTTCGTCGCCAGCTCGTGGATCGCGAGGGTGAGCGTCTGCGCCGCCTGGCTCTTGAGCAGGATCTTCGGCCCGCCGATCGTCACGCGCTCGCCCTCGCGCGCCGCGCAGGCGGTCAGCTCCTCGGCGACGAGATACTCGAGGTCGATGCCCGCGCGCGGGTCGCGGGTGACGTGGGCCTGGGTGCGGGCGATCGCGTTGAGGCGCCCCTCGAAATGCGAGGCGAAGTCGCCAACGCTCTGGGCCGTGTCGCCGGTCCGCCGGGCGATGGAGCGTACGACGGCGAGCGTGTTGCGCACGCGATGCTGCAGCTCGCCGAGAAGCAGTTTCTGCTGGTCCTGCAGGCGGCGCTGGTCGTCGATGTCGCTCGACGAGCCGAACCACTCGCGCGGCGCACCCTCGACCTGCGGCGCCGCCTGCGCGCGCGTCTGGAACCAGCGCGATCCGCCGCCGGCGAGCAGCAGCCTGTGGACGACCTCGAGCTTCCCGCTCTGCGCCGCCGCCGCCCAGGCCGCGCGCACGCGCTCGCGATCGTCCGGGTGAACGGCGTCGAGCCAGCCGAGCCCGAGGCTCGCCTCGGCCGAGAGCCCGGTCGTCTCGATCCATTGGGGGCTCGCCCAGGTCCAGTCGCCGCCGTCGTGGGACCGCCAGACGAGCTGTGGCAGGTTCTCGACGAGCGCTCGCAGCCGCGCCGCGCTGGTGCGCGCCTCCTCGCGGGCGAGAACCCGCTGCGTCACGTCGGTCGCGACGACGAGCACGCCGCCCACCCCGTTCGGCGCATCCGGATCCGGGAGCGGGGAGTAGACGTAGCTCCACCAGAGGGTTCGCGTCGCGCCGTCGCGGGTGATCGGCAGCGCCACCTCGTCGCGCCGCACGGCGCCGCCGCCGGCGCGGACGGTGGCGAGATCCTCCGCGACCCGCGGCCAGATCTCGGACCAGACCGCTGCTGCGGGACGGCCGATCGACGGGTGCCGCTCGGAGCCCATCAGCGCCCCCTGGGCATCGTTGTAGAGCTGGATCAGCTCCGGCCCCCACAGGATCGCCATGGCCACCGGCACCGGCAGGATCGCCTCGAGCGCGCCGCGAAGCGTCCGCGGCCAGGTCTCCACCGGGCCCAGCGGAGAGGCCGCCCAGTCGTGTGCGCGCACGAGCCGCGCGGCCTCGCTCTCGCCCGCGGGCCAGGCGGAGCCGGCCGCGTCCGGGCTCGGGGAGTCTTTCGGCGTCGATCGCTCTTCCATGCGTCGGCTCCGGTCACGTTTCTGTCGCGATGCTGCGCAGGACGAGCACCGGCGCGCGGCCGTCCGCGTGCGTCGGCGCGGCATGCGCCGCCTGGTCGAGGTGCAGATAGGCGGCGCTGAAGAGGCCGGCGGTCTCCAGCGCCTCGAGGTCGTGAATCGTCATGTGGCGACCGCGCAGGGTGATGAGCTCGGCGGCGCGCAGCTCCTGGAGCGTGCGGTTGACGTGGACGGCGGAGATGCCCGTCGCGTCCGCCAGCATCGCCTGCGTCACCGGCAGCTCGTAGGAGAGGCCGTGGGTGAGGCCGACCGCCCGCAGGCGGTGGAACAGCTCGCAGATGAGGTGCGCCATGCGCTCGAGCGCCGAGCGCTGGCCGAGATTGACGGTCCACTCGCGCTGGAGCGTCTGGGCGCACAGGTCCGACCAGGCGAGCGCCGCCGACAGCCGCGGGCTCGCGGCGGAGATCTCGGCGACGCGGGCGGCCGCGATCTCCGCGACCGCCACCGGGGTGATCGCGCCCAGGCTGTGGTCCGCCCGCGGCAGCATCAGGACGTGCTGCTCGCACAGGTCTCCCGGCAGGACGAACGAGAGGACCTGCCGGCGCCCGTCCTCCAACGACTTGTAGCGCACCGCCCACCCGTCGAGCAGGACGTAGAGGGCGTGCGGGCGCTCGCCCTCGCGGACGATGTCCTCGCGCGGGCCGATGCGGCGGACGCGCTCGCGGCAGGCGTCCTCGAGGAGGCGCGCGTCGTCGTTCGTCAGCGCGACGTAGGAGGACAGGCGCCGGACGGTGGGCTCGGCGTTCATCGGCACGCGCACCGCCGCGGGCATGGCTGCATCATCGACCTCGTCCTCGCGACCGCCCGTCCGGCGGGCGCGCGTCGCTCGGGCATGCTCGCGGGAATTCGTGTCGACGGCAAGGCCCGTTCCTCTCCCGTCACGCGCGCCCGGTCTCCAGCCGGTCGTGCGCCGCGTGGGCATGGCCCCGACGGTCCGCGAGGAAGAGATAATACCCGGTGAGCGCGACTCCATGGCGCGCCGCGCCCGCGTCGAAGCCCAGCGGGGCCGCCATCGCGTTGTCGAGGCGCCCGCCGAAGTCCCAGGCCTCCCCGATGATGAAGGAGGGGACCGGGTAATGCTCCGGCACCGCGCAATAGAGCTGTGGCTCCTCGTGTCGCCTGAAGAGATTATAGGCCGGATCTCCCTCGGCGCTCGAGCTGCTTCGTTTCGTTAATGCCAGCGAAATGATGTTCATGACCGTCACCGACATCGGCCTGCGAGCCAACCGGCCCGAGTCTTAGGGACCGCCACGGCCGCGTCTACAACATTGGTTAGCTCGGGCGGACCTCGAGTACATCCACGGGTGGGCTCGTCGCCTGCCGACCGGTCGCGAGCGCCGCCGCCGCCGCGCCGCGGCCGGACGGCGCGGCATTTCGGCTTCACCTCGGGCGCGACCGTTGCTAAGCAGCGGACGATCCATCCGCCGGAGCCCGCCCGCCATGACCACGACTGCGATGACCACCCTCGCCGCGACCATAGACGCCGCCTTCGAGGACCGCGCGAGCGTGAGCCCCGCGACCGTCGGCCCCGTGCGGGACGCCGTGGAGGAGGCGCTCGACGCGCTCGATTCCGGCCGCGCCCGCGTCGCCGAGAAGGTCGGCGAGGAGTGGGTCGTGCACCAGTGGCTGAAGAAGGCGGTGCTGCTCTCCTTCCGCCTCAACGACATGAGCGTGATCGCGGGCGGTCCCGGCGGCGCCGTGTGGTGGGACAAGGTCGCCTCCAAGTTCGAGGGCTGGGACGCGGACCGGTTCAAGCAGGCGGGCTTCCGCGCCGTGCCGAGCTGCGTCGTGCGCCGCGGAGCGTTCGTCGCCCGCAACGTCGTGCTGATGCCCTCCTTCGTGAACCTCGGCGCCTACGTCGACGAGGGCACGATGGTCGACACCTGGGCGACGGTCGGCTCCTGCGCGCAGATCGGCAAGAACGTGCATCTCTCCGGCGGCGTCGGGATCGGCGGGGTGCTCGAGCCGCTCCAGGCCGGCCCGACGATCATCGAGGACGATTGCTTCATCGGCGCGCGCTCGGAGGTCGTCGAGGGCGTCGTGGTCGGGCAGGGGTCCGTGCTGTCGATGGGCGTCTTCATCTCGGCCTCGACCAAGATCGTCGACCGCGAGACCGGCGAGGTCTTCCGCGGCAAGGTCCCGCCATATTCCGTCGTGGTGCCCGGCGCGCTCCCCGGCAAGCCGCTGCCGGACGGCTCGCCCGGCCCGTCGCTCTCCTGCGCGGTCATCGTCAAGCGCGTCGATGCGCAGACCCGCGCCAAGACCGGGATCAACGAGCTCCTGCGCGATTGATCCGGCGATGAACCCCCGCTCCGCCGTCGACCTCGCCCAGGCGCTGATCCGCTGCCCCTCCGTCACGCCGACGGAGGGGGGCGCGCTCGCGCTCCTCGCGCATGTCCTGGAGACCGCGGGCTTCGCGGTGGAGCGCCCCGTCTTCTCGGCCCCCGGCACGCCCGACGTCGAGAACCTCTACGCCCGCATCGGCACGGGCGCGCCGGTCCTGATGCTCGCCGGCCACACCGACGTCGTGCCGCCGGGCGACGCGGGCCGCTGGACGCACCCGCCCTTCTCCGGCGAGATCGTCGACGGCGTGCTCTACGGCCGCGGGGCGGTCGACATGAAGGGCGGCATCGCCGCCATGCTCGCCGCCGCCCTCGACTTCGTGGCCACGCGCCCGGGCTTCCCCGGCTCGATCGCCGTGCTGATCACGGGAGACGAAGAGGGGCCGGCGATCAACGGCACGGTGAAGCTCCTCGACTGGGCGACGGCCAGGGGCGAGCGCTTCGACGCCTGCATCCTCGGCGAGCCGACGAACCCCGAGCGGCTCGGCGACATGATCAAGATCGGCCGGCGCGGCTCGCTCTCGGGCACGCTCGTCGTCCACGGCAGGCAGGGCCACGTCGCCTATCCGCACCTCGCCGACAACCCGATCGAGGGCATGGTCCGCCTGCTGGCCGGCCTGAAGGCGACGCCGCTCGACGGGGGCACGGACCATTTCGCGGCCTCGAACCTCGAGGTGACGACGGTGGACGTCGGCAACCCCGCCACGAACGTCATCCCGGGCGAGGCGCGCGCGGCCTTCAACATCCGCTTCAACGACCTCTGGACGCCCGCGACCCTCCAGGCGGAGATCCGCCGCCGGCTCGAGGACGCCGCCGGCAACGCCGTGCGCTGGGAGGCCTCCTTCGAGGACACCAACGCGGTCGCCTTCCTCACCGAGCCGAACGCCTTCGTCCGCCAGATCCAGGACGCCATCGAGGCCGAAACGGGCATCCGCCCGGCGCTCTCGACGACCGGCGGGACGTCCGACGCGCGCTTCATCAAGGACTATTGCCCTGTGCTCGAGTTCGGCCTCGTCGGACAGACGATGCATCAGGTGGACGAGCGCGTGCCCGTCGCCGAGCTGGAGCGGCTGCAGGCGATCTACGTGCGGGTGCTGGAGGCGTACTTCGCCGGCTGAGAAAGCGGCTGAGCGACGCGGCTTCCTTGCGTTTTCGCAATCCCGACCTTTCCAGCCTCGCATTCCGCTTTCCTCATCGCACATTGTCCGGCATGACGGGCGTGCACCGCGCGCCACCCTGCTTCGGAGATGCGCCATGAGCCATTCCACGAACGACACGACGAGCACCGGCCTCCACCACGTGACCGCGATCTCCGGCGAGGCGCGGCGCAACCGCGACTTCTACACCCGCGTGCTGGGGCTGCGGCTGGTGAAGAAGACCGTCAACTTCGACGATCCCGGCACCTACCACCTCTATTTCGGCGACGCGGCCGGCGCGCCGGGCACGATCCTCACCTTCTTCCCCTGGGCGAACGCCACGCCGGGGAAGGCGGGTGCGGGCGAGACCGGCGAGACCGCGTTTCGCGTGCCGAAGGCGGCGATCGGCTTCTGGCTCGCGCGCTTCGTGCGGATGTCGGTCGATCACGAGGGGCCGGCGACCCGCTTCGGCCGGCCGGTCGTGACCTTCCGCGACCCGGACGGCATGCGCCTCGCGCTCGTCGGCGTCGATGGCGCCGAGGCCGAGCCCGCGTGGGCGGTGGACGGGATCGAGGCGGCGCACGCCATCCGCGGCTTCGAGAGCGTGACGCTCGAGGTCGGCGCGCTCGCCGGCACCGCTGCGGTTCTGACCGAGGTCTTCGGCCTCGCAGAGACCGGGCGCGAGGCGGGCCGCGTGCGCTTCGAGGGCACGGCGGCGGTGGGCGCCGCGGTCGAGCTCGTCGAGAGCGCGGCCGGGCGCCCGCGGCTCGGCGCCGGCTCCGTCCACCACGTCGCCTTCCGCGCCGCCTCCGACGCGGCGCAGGCGGCGATGGCGGAAAAGCTCGCCGCCATGGGCCTGCCGGCGACCGAGCAGAAGGATCGCAACTACTTCCGCTCGATCTACTTCCGCGAGCCCGGAGGCGTGCTGTTCGAGATCGCCACCGACGAGCCCGGCTTCGCCGCCGACGAGCCGGCCGACAGCCTGGGCGAGGCGTTGAAGCTTCCCGCCTTCCTCGAGCCGCAGCGTGCGCGTATCGAGGCCGTCCTGCCGCCCCTGTGAGGAGTGCCCGAACCATGGCCGACCTCTCCTTCGTCCACACCCACGCGCCGGGAGATCCGGCGCGTGCGCCTCTCCTCCTGCTGCACGGCACGGGCGGGAACGAGCACGACCTCGTCACGCTCGTGGCCGAGATCGCGCCGGGGCGCGCGTTCGTCTCGCCGCGGGGAAAGGTGCTCGAGAACGGCATGCCGCGCTTCTTCCGGCGCCTGTCGGAAGGCGTCTTCGACGAGGCGGACGTACGCGCCCGCGCCGACGAGCTCGCGGGCTTCGTGGCGCGGATGCGCGAGGCCTACGGGCTCGCCGCGCCGATCGCGGTCGGGTTCTCGAACGGCGCGAACATCGCGGCGGCGGTGATGTGGCGCCATCCCGGCGTTCTCGCCGGCGCCGTCCTGTGGCGGGCGATGACGCCGCTGCGCGAGGCGCCCGCGGGCGGGCTCGACGGAACGCCGGTGCTGATCGTCAGCGGCGCCATGGATCCGATCGTCCCCGCCGACGACGTGGGCAATCTCGCCAGCCGGCTGCGCGAGGCCGGTGCGTCCGTGGCGCACGAGACGCTCCCCGTCGGCCACGGGCTGACGCGGCCCGATCTCGACCTCGCCCGCGGCTTCCTCGCGACGCGCGGGTGATCAGCCCGACACGCGCTCGACGAGCACGAAGCCGGTGTCGATGGCGCGCTCGAGCACCGGCTCGCCGCGCATGCGCGCCAGGACGAGGCGGGCGACCTCCCGCCCGACGAGGTCGCCCGCCGGGCGGATCGTGGTGAGCGGCGGCACGCACGCGGCGGCGAAGGGCAGGTCCCCGAAGCCGACGAGTGCGAGGCGCTCGGGCACCGGCAGCGCCCGGCGCTGCGCCTCGAACAGCGCGCCGATGGCGACGAGGTCGTTCGACGCGGCGATGCCGTCGACGTCGGGCAGCTCGCGCAGCGCGCGGTCGAGGAGCAGCGCGCCGGCCTGCGGGTCGGCGGGGCCGGGGTGGTTGAGGATCGACACGTCGATCCCCTCCGCCCGCGCCGCCGCGGCGAAGCCGTCCGCGCGCTGCGCGGCCCGTCGGTCCTCCTGCATGCGCGCGCCGCAATAGGCGAGCCGCCGCCGACCGCGGGCGATCAGCCGCCGCGCGGCGGTGGCGCCGACCGCGCCGTGGTCGAAGCCGACGCCCATGTCGACCGGCGCCGCGCCCCGCTCCCACATCTCGACGACGGGCACCCGCGCCTTCTTGAGCAATGCGCGCGTGTCCGGGCTGTGCTCGAGCCCCGTCAGCACGATCGCCGCCGGCGCCCAGGCCAGCGCCGCGCGCACCAGCGCCTCCTCGCGGGCGAGGTCGTACTCGGTGTGGCCGAGCAGCACCTGCAGCCCGTGCGGCGCCAGCGCCGCCTCGAGCGCCGAGACGGTCTCGGCGAAGAACGCGTTGCGCACGGACGGCACGATGAGGCTCACCACCCGCGACGATGCCGCCGCGAGCCCGCCGGCGACGAGGTTCGGCACGTAGCCGAGATCGGCGACCGCGCGGGCGATCGCCTCGCGGGCCGGCGGCGAGACGCTCTTCGGCCTGCGGAAGTAGAGCGACACGGTGGAGGCGGAAACGTCCGCGGCGGCAGCGACCTCGGACATGGTCACCGCCTGCATCTTCCGCCGCCCCCGCCGCCGCGGCCCCGCGCCGTCCATTCCCCGTCCCCGATCGTAGCGCTGTGATCATGCGACGTTGGCGGATGCCGGGTGCGGTGTCAAACGGGCCGTCGCCCACGGCCACCCCCCTGTCATCCCGGATTGCGAAGCAAGTCCGGGACCCAGAACCACAGGTGTTCGTCGAGCGGCGTGCAAAGGCCCCGGCGCTCCACGCCTCTATCAGCGTCGGTGGACGCCTGCGCTTCGCGCACGCTGAACACACCTCTGCGTTTCCGTGCCCCGAGCCCGCTTTCGCGACCCGGGGTGCAGGGGTGTGCGGGCGCGCGCAGGCCGGCCTGCCCATCGCCCACCTTGCGCCCGTATTTCGCAGCGCTAAGATGCGCGATCGGTTCCCCCCGAGAGAGGCTCGATGACGACCCGCCGCACCCTCGACAGCCTGCGATCCCAGCGCTGGTACGCCGCCGACGACATGCGCGCCTTCGCGCATCGGCAGCGCACCCAGCAGATGGGCATGCGGCGCGAGGAGTTCATGGGCAAGCCGGTCGTCGCCATCCTCAACACCTGGTCCGACATGAGCCCGTGCCACGCCCATCTGCGCGAGCGGGCGCAGGCGGTGAAGCGCGGCGTGTGGCAGGCGGGGGGCTATCCGGTGGAGCTGCCGGCGCTCTCGGTGGGGGAGGTGATGGTCAAGCCCACCACCATGCTCTACCGCAACTTCCTCGCCATGGAGGCGGAGGAGCTCCTGCGCTCGCATCCGGTCGACGGGGCGGTGCTGCTGGGGGGCTGCGACAAGTCCACGCCGGGCCTCCTGATGGGGGCGTTCTCCATGGACATTCCCGTGATCTACTGCCCGGCCGGCCCGATGTCGAACGGGCAATGGCGCGGCGTGAAGACGGGTGCCGGCACCCACACCAAGAAATACTGGGACGAGTACCGTGCCGGCCGCCTCTCGGCGCAGGACTGGGTCGATCTCGAGAGCCGCATGACGCGCTCCGCCGGCACCTGCAACACGATGGGCACGGCCTCGACCATGACCTCCATCGTCGACGCGATGGGGCTCACCCTCTTCGGCGCGTCCTCGATCCCCGCCGTCGATTCCGGCCACGCCCGCATGGCGGCCGCCTGCGGCGAGCGCATCGTCCAGATGATCTGGGAGGACGTGCGCCCCTCCACCATCCTCTCACGCGAGACCTTCCAGAACGGCCTCGTCGCCTACATGGCCATGGGCGGCTCGACCAACGCGGCCGTCCATCTCGTCGCCATGGCGCGCCGCGCGGGCGTCGACCTGACGCTCGACGACATGGCGGCGGTGTCGGCGCGCATCCCGGTGCTGGCGAACCTGTTCCCGTCCGGCGACTACCTGATGGAGGACTTCTGGTTCGCCGGCGGGCTCCCGGCGCTCCTCAAGAAGCTCGAGGCGCACCTCGACCTCTCGCGTCCGACCGTGGAAGGCCGCACGCTCGGAGAGGCGCTCGACGGCGCGCAGTGCTGGAACGACGACGTCATCCGCGACCTCGCGAACCCGGCGGTTCCGCTGGAGCAGGGCCGGACGCTCGCCGTGCTGCGGGGCAATCTCGCCCCCGACGGCGCGGTGATGAAGACCTCCGCCGCGAGCCCGAAATTCCTGCGCCACGAGGGTCGCGCCCTCGTCTTCGACGATCCGGGCGCGATGAAGGCGGCGATCGACGATCCCGATCTCGACGTCGACGAGAACACCGTGCTGGTGCTGCGCAACGCCGGCCCCGTCGGCGCGCCGGGCATGCCGGAATGGGGCAACCTGCCGATCCCCAAGAAGCTGCTGATGGCCGGCGTGCGTGACATGGTACGCATCTGCGACGGGCGCATGAGCGGCACGCATTACGGCACCTGCGTCCTCCACGTCTCGCCGGAGGCCGCCGTCGGCGGGCCGCTCGGGCTGCTGCGCACCGGGGACGTCGTCGTGCTCGACGTCCCTGCGGGGCGCCTCGACATGAAGGTGGACGAGGCCGAGATAGCCCGCCGCAAGGCGGCGTGGACGCCCGGCGCCTACCGCTACGACCGCTCCTTCGCCGCCCTCTATCAGCGCCACGTCTCCCAGGCGCACGAGGGCTGCGACTTCGACTTCCTGGCCGCGGGACCCGCAGTCCCCGAGCCGCCGATCTACTGAGGCCGCGATGATCGACATCACCAACCGCTTCAAGCGCCGCCTCGCGGCCGGCCCCACCGCGCCCCTCGGGAGCTGGCTGATGGCGGCGGCGCCCTCCACCGCGGAGGCGATGGGCCACGTCGGCTTCGACTTCCTCGTCGTCGACATGGAGCACGTGCCGATCGATCTCGGCGACCTCGCCCACATCCTGCGCGCGATCGGCTGCACGGGTGCGGCCCCCGTGGTGCGCCTGCCCTGGAACGACCAGGTGATGGTCAAGCGCGTGCTGGATCTCGGCGCGGAGACAGTGATGGTGCCCTTCGTCGAGAGCGCCGACGAGGCGCGGGCCGCCGTGTCCTTCGCGCGCTATCCCCCGACGGGCGTGCGCGGCGTCGCCGCCGTGCATCGCGCCTCGCGCTTCGGGCGCGCGAGCGACTATCTCGGGCGCGCCGACGCCGAGACCTTCGTCATCGTCCAGCTGGAGACGCCCCGCGCCATCGCGCGCCTCGCCGAGATCGCGGCGGTGCCCGGCGTCGACGCGCTCTTCGTCGGCCCCGGCGACCTCTCCGCCGCCATGGGGCGGATGGGGCAGGTGGGGCATGCGGAGGTGCAGGCGCTGATCGCCCAGGCGGCGCAGGGCGCCAAGGCCGTCGGCAAGCCGATCGGCATCGTCGGGCCGAACCCGGAGATGGTCGCGCGCTTCCTCGACTACGGCTACGGCTTCGCCGCGGTCGCCTCCGACGTCGCCATGATGACGGGGCGCGCGGCCGATTGGCTCGGAACGCTGCGCGGCGCGAACGCATCCTCCGCAGGCGGCCCCGCGGCCGCATACTGACGGACGGAGCCAGGAGAGCCGCGATGACCGAGATCCTCACCCTCAGCAACGGCGAGCTCGCCCTCGACCTCGCGCCGGGGGTCGGCGGGGCGATCGCGGGATTTCGCGTCGGTGACGTGCCGATCCTTCGCGAGACGACGCCCGAGATGCTCGCGAGCGGGGACGCGACGCTCACCTCCTCGTTCCCGCTCGTGCCGTTCTCAGGACGCATCGACCGGGGGTGCTTCGCCTTCTGCGGCGAGGAGCACCGGCTCGTGCCCAATTTCGGCAGGAGCCCGCATTCTCTCCACGGCTTCGGCTGGCGCAGCGCCTGGGTGATCGGCCCGCGATCCGAGAGCGCGGCGACGCTCGTGCTCGATCATGATCCCGAAGGGGAGGGCGCCGGGCTGTGGCCCTGGCGCATGCGCGCCGAGCTGACCTACGCGCTCGAGACGACCTCCCTCGTCATGACGCTCGCGGTCGAGAACCGCGACGCGCGCCCGATGCCCTGCGGGCTCGGCTTCCACCCCTACTTCCCCCGTCGCCCCGGCGCGGGCCTGCGCTTCCGGGCGGCGAGCGTGTGGATCGCGGACGAGCGCGAGATCCCCGTGCGCCGCGAGGCGCCGACCGGCGACTACGACTTCTCCGCCTTGAAGGAGGTCGAGACCGTCACGCTGGACAACGCCTTCTCCGGCTTCGGCGGCGAGGCGCAGATCGTCTATCCCGATCGCAGGCTCGCGCTCGCCGTCACGGCGGACGCGCTGTTCACGCATTGCGTCGTCTTCGTGCCGCCGGGCAAGGACTTTTTCTGCGTCGAGCCGGTGTCGCACATGCCCGACGCGATCAACCGCATGGCCGAGGTCAAGGACCACGGCCTGCGCATCCTCGCGCCCAACGAGCGCCTCGTCGCGAGCGCGCGCATCGCCGTGGAGCGCCTGCCATGACCGGCGCCGCGCCCGAAGCCCGCCTCGTCCTCGACTGCGCCGCCCAGCTCGGCGAGAGCCCGCTGTGGGACGCGCAGGAGGAAGCGCTCTGGTTCGTCGACATCAACGGCCGCGCCATCCACCGCTACCATCCCCAGAGCGGCGCGCACGCCGTGGCCGCCGTGGGCGAGGACATCGGCTGCATCGGGCTGACCAGGGGGCGCGCGCTCGTCGCCGGCATGCGCTCGGGCGTGTTCCTCCTCGCGCGCGACGGGTCCGTTCTGAGGAAGCTCGCCGACAACCCCGAGGACCGCGCCTGGTCGCGCTTCAACGACGGGCGCGTCGATCCCGCCGGGCGCTTCCTCGTCGGCACGATCGACGAGGAGCGCGGCGGGCGCGCGGGGCTCTACCGGCTCGACCGCTCGGGGCTGACGAAGCTCCTCGACGGGCTGATGACCTCGAACGGCCTCGCCTTCTCCGCCGACGGCCGCACCCTCTTCCACGCGGACACGCCGCGCTTCACGGTGACGCGCTACGCCTACGATCCGGCGACCGGCGCGCTGAGCGACGGCGAGGTGTTCTGCCGGCTCGATCGCGACTCGACGGACCGGGCGCGGCCGGACGGCGCGGCACTCGACGTGGACGGCTGCTACTGGACGGCGCTCTACGAGGGCTCCCGGATCCAGCGCTGGTCGCCCGACGGCGCGCTCCTCGCCGAGATCCCGATCCCGGCGCGCTGCCCGACCATGGTCGCCTTCGGCGGGCGCGACCTGAAGACCCTCTATGTGACGACCGCGCGCGCGGGGCGGCCCGAGCCGGAGCTCGCGCAGACGCCGAACGCCGGCGGGCTCTTCGCGCTCGACGTGGACGTGCCCGGGCGGCTCGAGCCGCTCTTCGATCCGGATCTCTGAGATGGCGAGCGACACGCGAACGGGTCTCCACGATTACGAATCGGTGCGCTACCGCTCGCTGAAGGGCCGCGCCGTCGTGATCACCGGCGGCGCGTCGGGTATCGGCGCGGAAATGGTGCGCGCCTTCGCCGCCCAGGAGGCGCAGGTCGCCTTCCTCGACATCGACGAGGCGGCCGGCCGCGCGCTGGCCGAGGAGACCGGCGCCGCCTTCGACGCCTGCGACATAACCGACGTCCCGGCCCTGCGCGAGACGCTCGCACGCATCGAGGCGCGCTACGAGGGCGTCGCGGCGCTCGTCAACAACGCGGGCCGCGACGATCGTCACGCCATGGAGAGCGTCGAGCCGGACTACTGGCGCCGCACGCTGGCGCTGAACCTCGACCATCACTTCTTCGCGACCCAGGCGCTCGCGCCGGGCATGGCCGAACGGGGCGGCGGCTCGGTGATCATGCTGGGATCGATCTCCTGGATGCGCGGGCGCCCGGGCATGGTGGGCTACACGACGGCGAAGGCCGCCATCAACGGCCTGACCAAGACGCTGGCGCGGGAGCTCGGCGCCTCGGGCATTCGCGTCAACTGCCTCGTGCCCGGCGCTATCCTCACCGAGCGCCAGGAGAAGCTCTGGCTCACGCCGGAGCTGAACCGCCAGTTCCTCGATCTCCAGGCGCTGAAGTTCCGGCTCGACGCGAGCCACGTCGCGCGCATGGCGCTCTTCCTCGCCTCCGAGGAGAGCGGCGGCTGCACCGGCGCGAACTTCGTCGTCGACGCCGGCCTCACCCAGAACTGAAGGCACCCTTCCCATGCACCTCGTCGCTGTCGACGACGGCTTCGACCTGTATCTCGGCGCGCGCCTCGTGCTGCGCCACCGGCCCGACCGGCCCTGCCTCTTCGTCGGGCGCGGCGAGCCCCGGATCGCGATGTATCGCGGCAACTTCGAGATCGAGGACCATGTCGAGGAGCGCGTCGGGCTGCGCCACGCGGCGATCGCGGGGCGCCTCGTCGCCTTCTCGACGAGCCCGGAGGCGAAGCCGCGCCTCGTCGTGGCGATCGAGGGCGACGAGGACGCGGGCGCGCTCGTCTTCGTGGAGGCGGACGCGGCGATCGACCGGTTCTGGCTGCGCGTCGAGGCGGAGGAGGGCGAGCGCGTTTACGGCGGCGGGGAGCAGATGTCGTATTTCGACCTCTCCGGCCGGAAGTTCCCGCTCTGGACCTCCGAGCCCGGCGTCGGGCGCGACAAGAAGAGCGAGATCACCTTCCAGGCGGACAAGAACGGCGGCGCCGGCGGCGACTACTGGCACACCAACTACCCGCAGCCGACCTTCCTCTCGACGCGCCGCTATGCGCTCCACGTCGAGACGACCGCCTATTCCGCCTTCGACTTCCGCCGCCGCTCCTTCCACGAGATCGAGGTCTGGGCCGTGCCGGCGCGCATCGAGCTGTTCGGCGCGCCCAGCCTCGAGGCGCTGGTCACGTGCCTCTCCGACCGCTTCGGCCGCCAGCCTCCGCTGCCGGAGTGGGTGATGAACGGCGCGATCATCGGCTTGAAGGACGGCGCCAACTCGCTCGCGCGCCTGGAGAGATACCTGGAGGTGGGCTGCGCGGTCTCCGCCCTGTGGTGCGAGGACTGGGTCGGCATCCGCGACACGTCCTTCGGGCGGCGCCTGTTCTGGGACTGGCGGGCGAACGAGCGCTGGTATCCGGGCCTGCGCGCGGCGATCGCCTCGCTCGCGGCGCGTGGCATCCGCTTCATGGGCTACGTCAACCCCTACCTCGCCGTCGACGGCACGCTCTTCCCCGAGGCCGAGGCGGCAGGGCACCTCGCGAGGAACCGCGCCGGGGAGACCTACCGCGTCGACTTCGGCGAGTTCGACTGCGGCATCGTCGACTTCACCGCGCCCGCGGCCTGCGCCTGGTTCGAGGAGCGCGTCATCGGTCGGGAGATGCTCGATGCCGGCCTGTCCGGCTGGATGGCGGATTTCGGCGAGTACCTGCCGGTCGACGTCGTTCTCTCGGACGGCTCCGACCCGATGCTGATGCACAATGCCTGGCCCGTGCTCTGGGCGGAGGTGAACGCCCGCGCGGTGGAGAACCGCGGCATGACCGGCGAGGCGTTGTTCTTCATGCGCGCCGGCTTCACGGGCGTTCAGCGCCACTGCCCGTTGCTGTGGGCGGGCGACCAGTCGGTCGACTTCTCGCGCCACGACGGGCTCGTCACCGTCATCTGCGGCGCGCTGTCCTCCGGTCTCGTCGGCAACGCCTACCACCATTCCGACATCGGCGGCTACACGAGCCTGTTCGGCAACGTCCGCACGGCCGAGCTGATGATCCGCTGGGCGGAGATGGCCGCCTTCACCCCGGTGATGCGCACCCACGAGGGCAACCGCCCGCGCGAGAACATCCAGTTCGACGACAGCCCGGAGCTGCTCGCGCATTTCGCCCGCGCGACCCGTATCTGGACGGCGCTCGTGCCGTACCTGCGCACGCTCGTCGCCGAGGCGCGCGAGACCGGGCTGCCCTGCCAGCGCCCGCTCTTCCTGCATTTCGAGGAGGACGCGCGGACCTTCGCCGTGCAGGACGCCTATCTCTACGGCCGCGACCTCCTGGTCGCGCCGGTCTGGCGCGCGGGCGAACGGGAGTGGACGACCTGGCTGCCGGCCGGCGCGCGCTGGGTCCACCTCTGGTCCGGCGAGCGCTTCGAGGGCGGGGCGGACGTCACCGTCGCGGCACCCTTCGGCGAGCCGCCGGTGTTCTGGCGCGAGGCGAGCGGCTTCGCGGAGCTGTTCGAGGGCGTCCGCCGGGAGTTCGCGACCCGCTGACCCGCTGACCCGCTTCCTCGCTGGAGGGGAGGAGTCCGCGCGGAGCGCGGGCGGTGGGGCGGTTCGGGCGCCTCGCCTCCCGTCAGGGCCACCGCACCGTCGGCGGCATCGACGACAGGATCGAGGCGACGTTGCCGCCGGTCTTGAGGCCGAAGATCGTGCCGCGATCGTAGAGCAGGTTGTACTCCACGTAGCGCCCGCGGCGGATCTGCTGCTCGTGCCGGTCCGCCTCGGTCCAGGGCGTGGCCATGTTCGCGCGCAGGATCCGCGGATAGATGTCCAGGAAGGCGAGGCCGACGCCCTTGGTGAAGGCGAGGTCCCGGTCCGGGTCGCCGGACCAGTGGTAGTCGTAGAAGATGCCGCCGATGCCGCGCGGCTCGTTGCGGTGCTTGAGCCAGAAATACTCCTCGCACCAGGCCTTGTAGCGATCGTAGTCGGCGATGTCGGCGAAGTTCTCGCAGGCTCCGCGCATGGCGGCGTGGAAGGCCTCGCTGTCGGGATCGTGCTGCGTGCGCCGGCGCTCGAGCACCGGCGTCAGGTCCGCGCCGCCGCCGAACCAGGGCTTCGTCGTCTTCACGAAGCGCGTGTTCATATGCACGGTCGGCGCGTGCGGGTTCCAGGGATGGGCGATGAGCGAGATGCCCGCGGCCCAGAAGCGCGGATCGGAGTCCGAGCCCGGGATCTGGCCACGGAACTCGGGCGCGAACTCGCCGTGAACCGTCGAGACGTGGACGCCCACCTTCTCGAACACGCGCCCGCGCATCATCGCCATCGTGCCGCCGCCGCCGTCGGCGCCGGTGTGGTCCTTGCGCGACCACGGTGTGCGCTCGAAGCGGCCGGGCGCGGAGGGCGCGTCGGCGTCGAACGGCCCCGTCGTCTCGTCCTCGATCGCCTCGAAGGCGGCGGTGATCCGGCTCTGCAGCTCGGCGCACCAGGCGGGCATCGCCGCCTGGAGCCGCTCGACGTCGGCCGGGTTCCAGGGTTTAGCGTCCGTCATCGGTGATCTCGTCTCGAACGGGGTGCGAGGAGCGTCATCCCGGGTCGCGAAGCGGGCCCGAGACCCAGAACACGTGCCGCCCGCCTCGGGACGCGCGAGAGCGCGTTCCGCCCGCGACGGCGATGGCGGCGTCGAGCGACGAGGCGTTCCACGCCGCTCGGACGAGCACCTGTGGTTCTGGGTCCCGGACCGCCTTCGGCGTCCGGGATGACGGGATCGGGCTCGTGCGCCGGCCGGTCACGCCAGGCGCCCGCTCGCGTGGGCGAGCATCGTGTAGACCTTGCCGGTCTCGGAGGTCAGGTAGGTGCGGGTGAGCACCTGGTCCCGATCGTCGCGGGCGACCTCGGTGAGAAGCCGCTCGAACTCCTCGACGTAACGGTCCACCGTCTGCCGGAAATCCGCGTCGCGGCGGTACTTGCGGCGGATCTCCTCGAAGGTCTGGCGGCCCTGCTGGGTGTAGAGCCGCGGCTCGAACTCGGCCATGACGCCGGGCTCGTAGCGATTCCAGAAGTCCACCGCCGCCTCGTGCACGATCATCCGGGCGATGTCGACGGAGATCGAGTTGAGGCTGTCGAGGGCGTTGCCGCCGCGGGCGCGCTGGGACGCGGGCTCGGACCGGGGCTCCGTGCGGGCGTCCTGCCGCGGCTGGGGCGCCGGCTCGCGGACGCGCTCGGGCTGGGGTGCGGGCGCCCGCACGGGTGCCTCGTCCTCCGAGGCGCGCTCCAGGAGATCCGAAAGCCAGCCGGCGCGGCCGGCGTCGCGCGGGGCGGGGTCGTCGCGCTTGAGGGACATCTTCTCGCCCCGCGCGGGACCGTTGCCGTTCCCGCCCGGGCCGCTCGACGCGCCGGTCGGTCCGGCGGCACCGCGCAGGCCCGGCGCCGTGGCGAAGGGC
>NZ_JBQTCJ010000013.1:0-75766 GCF_052380005.1 Salinarimonas sp. NSM | reverse complement strand
GGCGCGAGCGGCCCGTCGCACCCGCGCGCACGGACGCGGAAGGGTTCGACATCGCGGCACTCGCCGCCCGGCTCGGGCGCGTCGCCACCGCCGACGGCAGCCGCCGCATCCTCGTCACCGCGCGCGATGCCGGCGGACTGCCCGCCGCCCTCGCCGAGCGCCTCGGCGAGATGCTCGGGACCGGGGCGCCCGCGCTCCTCGTCGAGGTCGCCACCTCCTCTTCCCCGGACGTGCCCGCCGGCGCGAAGCCCGGTTTCTCCGATCTCGTCGCGGGGACGGCCTCCTTCTTCGAGGCGATCGATCGCCTCGGCGCCGGGCGGCCGCATCGCGTCGGCGCCGGCACGGGCGTCGTCGATCCGCTCGCGCCGGAGGAGGAGGAAGGGCTCGAGATCGCGCTCGCCGCCTTCGACGAGACCTACGGCGCGACGCTCCTCGTCCTGCCGGACGCGCACGCGCCCGGCGCCCTCGCCGCGATGGCCCAGCGCGCCGACGCCGTCGTCATCGCGGCGCGCACGGGGCCGGAGGACGAGCGGCTCGTGTCGCTCTACGAGGCGGCGAAGGAGGCCGGCGCGCCGGAGGTCGTCGTCGCCCTCGCACCCGCCGGAGACGAAATCACCCGCGCCGCGTGAGCCGCCGCGCGGCCGCGAGCGCGGACATGACCCGCGGCGAGCCCTTGGCGAAGCGCTTGAGCCGTCCCGCGACCCGCGCCTGGACGGCCCAGGCGCGGCCGGCGAGGGTGACGGGCAGCGTCAGCTCCAGCATCTCCTCGGACCGGTCGCAGAAATGACCCTTGTAGCGGGCCTCGCCCACGCCGAGGTCGAAGCTCTCGTAGCCCTGCGCCCGCAGCTCCTCCATGACGGCGAGCATGAGGATGTCGCCCGGCGTCCCGCGGGCGATCTCTGGGGTGTCGTCGAAGGCGGTGAACATGCCGCTCGCGCGCACGCCGTCGCAGGCCGCGCCGAAGGTCGCGACGATGCGATCGCCGACGGCGAGCCGCCAGAGCGTGATGGCCGGACCGCCCGCCGCCTGCGGATCGCAGGCGGCCGACAGGAACGCGCGGGTGGCCGCGTCCGCGAACGGGTCGGGCAGGCCCTGCGCGCGCATGCGCCGGGCCTTGAAGGCGAGGAAGGCGTCGAGCGTGCGGTCCGCCTCGTCGCGGGTCGTCGCCCGCGAGACGGTCACCGCGCCGAGGGCCGCGAGCCCACGCTCCTTCTTGCGCAGCTTCTTGCGCGTCTCGCCGCTCAGCGGTGCGGCGGGGCCTTCGTCCGCACGGTCGGCGAAGGCGCTCCAGTAGGCGTCGCTCGCGGCGCGGTGCGCGCCGGGCAGCGCCAGCGGGTTCGCCTCGCCGGCCCAGGTCCGCGGCAGGTTGAGGAAGGCGAAGGCGTCGATGCCCATCGCCCGCCCGATCGCGGCGAGGTGCCGGCGCATCGCGTCGGGCGCCAGCAGCGGGCGCGCCTGCGGGCCGGCGAGCGGCAGGTGGAAGTTCGCGTGCTTGCCGCCGAGGGGGGCGGCGATGGTCACCGGCCCGCGGCGGTCGACGGCGAGAGGCAGGAGAAGGATCGGTCGCCCCGAGCGGGCTTCGTGGAGGACTGCGACCCGCACCCGCGTTCCCGGCGCGACCGCATGGCGGGCGAAGGCGTCCTGCCAGGCGAACGTCTGGTAGGGCGAGGCGCGCCCGCTCCCCTCGAGCCGCGCCCAGTCCGCACGCGCCGCCGCCAGCCCCTCGTGCACGACGACCGTCGTCTCGACGGCGTCCGCCGCGCGCAGCGCCGTCGTGCCCGGCCCGTCGAGGGCGGCGTCTTTCGTGGCCGACGTCACGCGGATCTCGTCCTTCGGGTCTGCGATGCACCGATCGATAACGTCGCGACTGTATGGAGGGGGCGTTAAGCGCGACCTAAGGGGCTCCCGGCGATGCTGAAACGGGCGATCATCTCCGCCGGGCTCTACGGCAGCGACCTCGTGCGGGCGCACGCCTGGGCGCGCTTCGCGCGGGGGCGCGGCGTGATCCTCACCTTCCACCACGTGCGCCCGTCGCCGCCCGAGGGCTTCTCGCCGAACCGGCTGCTCGAGATCACGCCCGAGTTCCTGGGCACCGTCCTCGACACGCTCGACGCGCTCGGCTTCGAGATCGTGCCCCTCGACGAGGTCCCCTCCCGTCTCGCCGGGCCCGAGCCCGAGCGGCCCTTCTGCGTGCTCACCTTCGACGACGGCTACCGCGACAACCGCGAGCACGCCGCCCCGATCCTCGCCGCCCGCGATGCGCCCTGGACGCTGTTCGTCACCCGCGACTTCGCGCTCGGGCGCGGGCGCTTCTGGTGGCGCGAGCTCGAGGAGGCCGTGCGACGCTCCCCGCGCATCCGGCACGACGGGCTCGACCTGCCGGCCGGGACCGACGCCGAGAAGGCGCGGGCCTACGAGACGCTCTACTGGCGCCTGCGCGCCGGGCCGGAGGACGTCCTGCGCGCGACGACGCGCCGACTCGCCGAGGCGGCGGGCGTCGACGTCGCGGCTCTGTCCGCCGAGGCCTGCCTCGGCTTCGACGAGATCGCCGCGCTCGCCCGCGACCCGCGCGTGACGCTCGGCGCCCATACGCTCACCCACCCGATGCTCGCCAAGCACGATGTCGAGACGGCGCGCCGCGAGATCGCCGAGAGCCGCGCCGCGCTCGCGGGGGCGACGGGGCGGGAGATCCGCCATCTCGCCTTCCCGGTCGGCGATCCCGGCTCCGCCGGCCCGCGGGAGTTCGCGCTCGCCCGCGAGGCGGGCTTCGCGACCGCGGTGACGACGCGCCCGGGCCATCTCTTCGCGGAGCACGCCGCGCACCCGCACGCGTTGCCGCGGGTCTCCGTCAACGGCCTCCACCAGAGTGCCGGCGCGCTGCGCGCCCTCCTGTCGGGTCTGCCGCTGCTCGCCTGGAACCGGGGCCGGCGCGTCGTCGCCGCGTGAGCGCTTCGCCGGGTGACAGCGCCCGCGAAGAGCGCTAGAGAGCCTCTCCCACGACCGGAGGTCCGCGTCATGAACCGAATTTGCGTCTTCTGCGGCTCGAACCCGGGCAACGATCCGGCCTATCGCGCCGCCGCGGTCTCGCTCGGCGAGACGCTCGCTTCGCGGGGCATCGGGCTCGTCTACGGCGGCGCCTCGGTGGGGCTGATGGCGGTGGTGGCGGATACGGTGCTCGCCCGCGGCGGCGAGGTGGTCGGCGTCATCCCGCAGATGCTCGTCGACAAGGAGATCGCGCATCACGGCCTGTCCGAGCTGCACGTCGTGGAGAGCATGCACGCGCGCAAGAGCAGGATGGCGGATCTCTCCGACGGGTTCGTCGCGCTGCCCGGCGGCGTCGGCACGCTCGAGGAGCTGTTCGAGATCTGGACCTGGGCACAGCTCGGCAACCACGCGAAGCCCGTCGGCCTGCTCGACGTCGCGGGCTTCTACGACCTGCTCGGGCGCTTCCTCGACCACGTCGTGGCGCAGGGCTTCATGCGCGAGGCGCATCGCGGCATGCTGCTGCGCGCCGAGGAGCCCGGCGCGCTGCTCGACGCCTTCGCGGCCTGGACGCCGCCGGTCGTGCACAAGTGGGTCGAGCGTTCGCAGACTTGAGCCTCACCCCCTGAAGTCGCTCTCCTCCAGGAACGCCGCCTCCTCGGGCGTCGTCTCGCGGCCGAGGATCGCGTTGCGGTGGGGGAAGCGGCCGAAGCGGGCGACGATGTCGCGGTGATGACGCGCCCACTTCACCCCGTCGGCGTCTCCGACCTCCTCGTTGAGGGCGACGGCGCGCTCCTGCATGGCGAGGTCCTCGGCGTGCTGGAAGGGGAGGAAGTAGAAGCGGCACATCGGCGGCGCGAAGGCCCTGTGGTGCCCGCGCTCGATCGCCCGCTCGGCGATGAGCACCGCCTGCGCGTCCGTGCGGTAGACGTCCTTCGTGCCGCGGAACATGTTGCGCGGGAACTGGTCGAGCAGGATGAGGAGCGCGAGCGACCCCTCCGGCAGCAGCTCCCACTCGTCGAGCCGCCCGGACGCCGCCGCCTGGTGCGTGGCCCCGAACCGCTCGCGGATCTCGGCGTCGAAGGCCTCGTCCTTCGAGAACCACCTCTCGGGTCCCGCGGCCTCCCAGAAGGCGACGATCTCGCCGTACCCCACCGTCTCGCTCATGTCCGCTCTCCCGATCTCGCGATTGCGCCCGGCCGCGCCGATGGATAACACGCCATCGGTGACACGTCGCGCGGGCCGCCTCGCGCGGGCGTCGCGGCGATTTTCGCCGCAGGCTCCCTTGCGTACGGCGCCATCCCCGCTACAAGCGAGCGCGAGCGCGCAGCGATGTTGCGCGGAACGGCCGGCGGGCGCAACGAAACGCGAGCGGGCGGGGCGAGCCCCGATGAAGAGGAAGACGGGGGCGCGCCCCCGCGTGAGAAGGGAAACGAGACCATGCGCGTGTATTACGATCGCGACGCCGACATCAACCTGATCAAGGGCAAGAAGGTCGCCGTCATCGGCTACGGCAGCCAGGGCCACGCCCATGCGCTGAACATGAAGGATTCGGGCGTCGGCGAGGTCGCGATCGGCCTGCGCGAGGGCTCGTCCTCCGCCCGCAAGGCCGAGGCGGCGGGCCTGAAGGTCATGAACGTGGCCGATGCGGCGCGCTGGGCCGACGTCGTCATGATGCTGACGCCCGACGAGCTCCAGGCCGAGATCTACGCCGAGCACCTCGACGCGAACATGAAGCAGGGCGCCGCCCTGATGTTCGCCCACGGGCTCAACGTCCACTTCAACCTGATCACCCCGCGCGCCGACCTCGACGTGCTGATGGTCGCGCCGAAGGGTCCCGGCCACACCGTGCGCTCCGAGTACGTCCGCGGCGGTGGCGTGCCCTGCCTCATCGCCATCGCGCAGGACGCGTCCGGCAACGCCCACGATCTCGGCCTCTCCTACGCCTCCGCCGTCGGCGGCGGGCGCGCCGGCATCATCGAGACGACCTTCCAGGAGGAGTGCGAGACCGACCTCTTCGGCGAGCAGGTCGTGCTCTGCGGCGGCCTCGTCGAGCTGATCCGCGCCGGCTTCGAGACCCTCGTCGAGGGGGGCTACTCCGCCGAGATGGCCTATTTCGAGTGCCTGCACGAGGTGAAGCTGATCGTCGACCTCATGTACGAGGGCGGCATCGCCAACATGAACTACTCGATCTCCAACACGGCCGAGTACGGCGAGTACGTCACCGGGCCGCGCATCATCACCCCGGAGACCAAGGCGGAGATGAAGCGTGTCCTGGAGGACATCCAGACCGGCAAGTTCACCCGCGACTGGATGCTCGAGAACAAGGTCGGCCAGACCTCCTTCAAGGCGATCCGCGCCCGCAACGCCTCCCACCCGATCGAGGAGGTCGGCGCGCGCCTGCGCGAGATGATGCCCTGGATCAAGGAGAAGGCGCTCGTCGACAAGGCGAAGAACTGACGGTAGCGGCCGTCCGGGCCGCCACCCAGGCGCAACGGAACCCATCGAGAGGCCCCGTCGTCCGCGAGGACGGCGGGGTTTTTCGTGTCGGAGAAGGAGGAGCGCCTACGCCTTAAGTATGAACCGTAATGCGTTAATTGCATGCTTGACGTATTCTGCAGCTCGTCTAAATCATATATACGAACCTAAGGTTATATATGGGAGCGGGGATATGGTCGGAATCACGGGGGATCGTGGCGTCGAGACCAATGTGCCGCCGGCCGGCGGAGGGGTGGGCAACAACACCGGCTTCACGCTGGCGAGCGGCGTCCTCGTCGCGCAGGTGGTGGCGCCGGACGCGGGCGTGGAGGCGGCGCGGCAGGTCCTGGAGCGCGCCTTCAACCTGCCGTCGGTGAACCCGCCGCCGACGTCGGCAGCGGGCCTGGGCGCGCGGGCGACGCAGATGCTCGGCAACTTCGCGCGGCTGGGCCTCGCCTTCCTCGCGGGCCGCTACCTCACCTCGGAAGGCGATCTCAACCTCGCCAAGGACCTCGGCCAGATCGGTCGCAGCGTCACGCTGCTCGACTGGCAGAACGCGCAGCAGGCGACCTGGCGGATGGGCTGGGAACCCGAGGACATGGGCCGGGACTGGACGCCCGACCAGCGTACCCGGTTCGTCCACGGCGCCGCCGACCTGTATCGCCTGCTCGAAGACGGCACGATCGGCGAGGACACGTTCTCGCGCAGCATGAACTCGCTCTTCCAGATGGTCGCCAACCGGGGCAACGCGAGCTCGGGCGAGCTGCTCGGCCCGCCGGCTCCCGTCGGCCCCCCCGCGCCGAGCGGCCGCGCCGAGGCGCCGCCGACGGTGTCCTACACGCCGCCGGTCGTCATCCCGCAGGCGCCGCCGGAGCCCACCGTCAACGGCACGGCGCGCCTGACGCTGGGCGGCTCGGCCTACACGATCGAGAACACGTCGGAGGGCTTCCGCGTCACCAACGCAGACTACGGCTTCCAGGCGCCGATCGCGGCCACGAGCCTCGACCAGGCACGCGACATCCTCAAGGGCGCCTGGCTCGCCGGCCAGATCCCGGGGCCGACGCCGTCCGAGAGCCCGCTCACGATCGCCAACCAGCGCTTCTCGATCGTCGGCAACAACGGCACCTACGGCCTGCGCGACCCCGCCGGCCAGCTGATCTACCAGCTGCCCGGACGCACCCTCGCCGAAGCGGCGGAGACGGCGCGTGCGGCCTATTTCAACGGCGACATCCCCGGCTTCCGGCCCCAGTCGAACCCGCTGACGATCGGCGGCCACCGGCTCGACATCGTCGGGTCGCACGGCGACTTCGGCCTCGTCCTGCCCGACGGCGACTATGCCGGGCGCGTGCGCGCGGGGAGCCTCTCGGACGCGGTCGCGCAGATCGAGACGCTCTACCTCGACGGGCGCATCCCCGGACTGCCGCCGAACCGGCTGACGATCGGGCTCGAGCCGGGGCTCGAGGTGCGCATCATGGGGCCGGGCGGGAGCGGTCCCTACGGTCTCGTCGGCCCGGACGGCGAGCTGCTGCTACGCCTGCGCGCGCCCGACGCGAACGGCGGCGATCGCCATCCCTTCTCCTTCGAGGAGGCCTCCGGCATCGCCCGCAGCCTGTTCGCGTCGGGCGCGCTCGCGCCCTTCGGCCTCGCGCCGAGCGCGCCCGAGGCGACCGACCCGCCGATCCCCGACCCGTGGGAGACCGATCCGGCGCCCACGCCGGCTCCGACGTCCACGCCGACGCCCACGCCCGCCCCACCGCCGGTGTCCACGCAGCCGCTGCTGCCGCCCGCGGTGCCTCCGAACGCGCCGCTCCTGCCGGGCGCCCGGGCGGCCCGCGGCGGGGACGGCACCAACGGGCCGGGCGGCCCGCCGCGAACCGGCGGTCCGGACGGCCCGAACAACGACGACGAGGAGCCGACACCGGAGGAGCTCAACGCCTTCCAGCAATGGCTGAGGAGGAGCGCCGAGAACTGGAACGCGCTGCGCGGCAACGCCATCGAGCGTGCCCAGCAGTTCCGCGAGCTGCTCTCGACCACGATCTCCACCGTCGGCAAGGCGCTCGCGATCACCAACGGCATCGGCGCGACCGGCGGCGCGATCTTCTACGGCGGCATCCAGGAGCAGCGGACCGGCCCGGCGGTGACGCCGGCGAACGCCGCCGACGAGCTGGCGCAGCTCCAGGCCGACCCGCTCGCTTACCTCGAGGCGAACTACACGAACGCTGTCGCCGGCATCAACCTGGGCGACCGGCTCTACAACATGAGCGGCAACCTGCTCGAGCTGACCAACCCCGACGGCACGATCGAGCACTTCCGCCGGGTGCCGGAGGACCTCTTCCTCGCCCTGCGCGACGCCCAGCAGGCGGCGGGCAACCCGTCGAGCCAGGTCTTCGTGCAGGAGGAGTACACCCGCCCGGACGGGACGGTCGACACGCTCAACGTGGAGATCCGCCCGCCCTTCCGGGCCGAGCCGCTGCGCGATGCGACGATCTACGGTCAGCTCGCCGACGACTCGCAGCCGTGGTCCTTCGCCTTCCGGGCCGGCTTGAACTTCGGCCCGCCCGAGGGGCAGAACCTGACGCTGGGGCTCAACACGAACTTCTTCTACCGCACGCAGACCGACACGATCACGACGGTGCGGCTCGGCCTGCAGCCGCCCGGCGGCACCGGCGCGCAGCTCGGCCTGCGCCAGCAGAACACCAACGTGCTCACCGGCATCAGCGCCAACGCCTCGGCGATCGACATCAACCCCTCGCAGGTGCGCGACCTGACGGACCCCGACTCCCCATTCAACGACGCGCGCCTCGTGGTCGCCAACGCACGGCTCTACCTCGTGACCGGCAACCGCGACCGCGTGCGCATCGACGCCACGGCGCCGACGGCGGGGTCCTCGCCCACCGGCGGCTACGCCCGCGCCCGCGAGACTGGCTTCTTGGAGATCGGGCTCGGCGGAGACTTCCTCCGCTTCACGCAGGGCGACACCTGGTGGTCGGCGAATTTCTACAACGAGCTGCAGCTCTACACGCCGGACCTGCGCACGCAGCTCACATTCGGCCAGAACGGCGGGCTCGGGGGCGGGCTCCAGCCGTTCCCGCTCTTCGAGGTCGACCCGGCCTTGCAGTTCTCGACGAACCAGGTGCCGCGGATCACGCCGGCGGTGCCCGGGCTGACCGGCGACGACGTGAACTGGGACAACCCGGCCATCTACGAGCCCTTCCATCCTTGATCGAGAGCCGGGAGCATCATCCCGGCGACGGCAGGCGACGTGACGAGACGCGGGAGCGCCCGACCTGATCCGCGCAGGTCGGGCGCTCTCGCGTTCGAGGCACGTCGTCGAGCCGTTTCTCCGACGCCTCCGCGGAGCGACGGCGAGCGCTTCCAGAGATTGCATGCGCGGCAACCAGGGGAATATGTATTCCGTCAGTGAATAATTTGAACGCATTCAAAGTTTGTTGAACTCATGGTTAATGCATAATACATTCATCCCGTGCAGAGAAAACCGGAGGAACGATCATGGTCGACTCGGTGAGCAACCCCACGGGTGGCAACAACAACACGCTCCACGGCGATCACGGAGCGGATGCCGGCTTCACGCTGGCGGGCGGCGTCGTCGTCGCGCAGGTGGTCGCGCCGAACGCGGGCGTCGAGGCGGCGCGCCAGGCGCTGGAGCGTGCCTTCAACCTGCCTTCGGTGAACCCGCCGCCGACGTCGGCAGCGGGCCTGGGCGCGCGGGCGACGCAGATGCTCGGCAACTTCGCGCGGCTGGGCCTCGCCTTCCTCGCGGGCCGCTACCTCACCTCGGAAGGCGATCTCAACCTCGCCAAGGACCTCGGCCAGATCGGTCGCAGCGTCACGCTGCTCGACTGGCAGAACGCGCAGCAGGCGACCTGGCGGATGGGCTGGGAACCCGAGGACATGGGCCGGGACTGGACGCCCGACCAGCGTACCCGGTTCGTCCACGGCGCCGCCGACCTGTATCGCCTGCTCGAAGACGGCACGATCGGCGAGGACACGTTCTCGCGCAACATGAACTCGCTCTTCCAGCGGGTCGCCAACATGGGCGCGAGCGGCGGCGGCGAGCTGCTCGGCCCGCCCGCGCCCGCCGGTCGGGCCGAGGCGCCGCCGACGGTGTCCTACACGCCGCCGGTCGTCATCCCGCAGGCGCCGCCGGAGCCCACCGTCAACGGCACGGCGCGCCTGACGCTGGGCGGCTCGGCCTACACGATCGAGAACACGTCGGAGGGCTTCCGCGTCACCAACGCAGACTACGGCTTCCAGGCGCCGATCGCGGCCACGAGCCTCGACCAGGCACGCGACATCCTCAAGGGCGCCTGGCTCGCCGGCCAGATCCCGGGGCCGACGCCGTCCGAGAGCCCGCTCACGATCGCCAACCAGCGCTTCTCGATCGTCGGCAACAACGGCACCTACGGCCTGCGCGACCCCGCCGGCCAGCTGATCTACCAGCTGCCCGGACGCACCCTCGCCGAAGCGGCGGAGACGGCGCACGAGGCCTACTTCACCGACCAGATCCCGGGCTTCCCGTCGCAGGACAACCCGCTGACGCTGGGCGGGCAGAGGCTCAACATCACCGGGTCCCACGGCGACTACGGCCTGATCCTGCCCGACGGCAGCTACGGCGGGCGCTTCGAGGCAGGCTCGCTCTCCGACGCCGCGCGCATGATCGAGACCGCCTGGCTCGACGGTGTGATCCCCGGCATGACGCCGCCATCGCGCACGATCGACCTCGGTGACGGGGCGACGGTGCGTCTGGTCGGCGGGCCGGAGGCCGGCGCGTACGGCATCGCCGACGCGGCCGGGGAGCTCCTCACCCGCATCCTCGTCGAGAACGACGACGGCACGACCCGCAACCCCGCCTCCTCGGACGAGGCCGAGGCCGTCGCGCGCAACCTCTACCGCACGGGCGGCCTCGCCGATCTCGGCCTCGCGCCGCCGGCGGCGACCACGTCGCCCGGCCAGGGCGACGACGTCGTCCTCTACGGTGCCGACGGCCGCCCGCTGCCGCCCTCGACCGCCGGCCGGGATGAGGAGGCGACACCCTCCGCCGGCGGCGGAAACAACGGCATCAACGGTGGCAACGGCAATCCGCCCGTCGTCGGCACCGGCGGGCCGGGCGACGAGGAAGACCCGGACTGGAACCAGTTCGAGCGCGACGCGCGCTTCAACCTGGAGGGCAAGGGCTTCTCGAACCAGGCGATCGAGCGGCTCGTCCAGAGCTGGAAGACCGCCCACCAGAACGGCGTCTCGATCTCGCAGCTCCAGCAGCGGCTCGCGACGACGACACCGAACCTGGCGCAGAAGGTCAACCAGCTCATCGAGAACCCCGCGTCGGCGCGCAACCTGCCCTTCGCCGTCGCGGTCGGCACCGCGCTCCTCGGCGTGGGCACCTGGGCCTTCCTCGGCTTCGCCAACCTCTTTCCGGAGAACGTGCGCAGCTTCCTGACGCAGGGGCGCGACATGCCCGAGGTCGGCGACACGGTGGTCGACGAGCACGTGCTCGCGGGCGTCAACGCCGTGCTGAGCGCGGGCTACCCGAACATGGACGAGCTGCTGCGCAATCCCGACGGCACGCCCCGCGACTTCACCGACGAGGCGGAGTACCAGGAGGCCGTCGGCGAGATCCAGGAGTGGAAGCAGGCCCGCGCACAGCAGGCGGTGGAGGTCATGGTCGGGAACATGGCCGTGCTCCAGGCGGAGGTGGGCGTGCTGATCGGAAGCGAGGCGCTCGCCGACTTCGCCCGGCGGCTCACCAACCCCTCGACGATCGGCGTCGCCGACGTCCAGGGCCTGCTGGGCATCGGCGGCCTGGGCACCGCCCAGCAGATCACCACCGCCGCGCACATGATCCAGGTGAACATCGCCATGCACGGCGACGCCGCGCTCGGCATCATCAACGCCCAGCGCGACTCGCAGCTCGCCGAGACGCGCGACCAGAGCTCGGCCCAGGCCAGCGCGGAGACGGCGATCGTCACGAGCCAGATCGAGCGGGTCGGTGACCTGCTCGCGCGCGGACCCGGGCCGGCGGTTGACGTCGGGACGAACCCCTCCGTCGCGCAGCTGCGGGTCGCGCTGGAGGCCTATCGGTCCTTCGTCGGCGAGCTCGGGGCGGCACAGCGCCAGATCCAGGATACGCTCGACGCTCTCCCCGACGGCTTCGACGCCGCCGCGCGCCAGCAGCTCGTCGATGCCCGCAACCGGCTCCAGGACCGCGTCGACGCGATCGCCGGGCAGCTCACGACGCTGACCTTCCAGATCGACCTGCTCACCGGCAATCAGGTCGGCCGCCAGGAGAACGAGGTGAACCAGGAGGTCGCCGCCGGCCGCCGGGCCGTCGACCTGTGGAACGCGCGTTTCGATACGGCCTACACGCTGAGCGAGTTCCCGAGCATCAAGGCGCCGATCAACTCGGCGACCCTGTTCGATCTCGTCGGCGCGGTGGAGGATCTCACCGGCCGGACCTTCGACGCGGGGAGCTTCCCGCGGCTCGCGCAGGCGCCGATGGTGCAGCTCCTCAACGAGCAGAACCCCGACTGGGTGCTCCAGGTCGCGCCCGAGCGCGACGCGCCCTACACCGACGCGGAAGCGCAGGCGCTGCGCGACGAGGCCCTGCGCCGGGCGCAGGCGGGCGACGCCGCCAACGGCCGCGACATCGTCGTGCCGGTGGACGTCTGGCGCGAGATCCTCAGCGGCCAGCGGCAATCGTCGCGCGACGCCGATTTCACCATCCCGGGCCTCGTCGGCGACGGCGTCGCCGCGTGAGGAACTGCTGCCATGCATCCCGCGGGGCGTGCACGCCCCGCGGGCTCGTCGTATCATGGCCTCCTGCGGAATAGCCGGAGCGCGCCATGAACGTCCTCTCGATCCAGTCCCACGTCGCCTACGGCCACGTCGGCAACGCCTCGGCCGTGTTCCCGATGCAGCGGCTCGGCTGCGAGGTCTGGCCGATCCACACCGTGCAGTTCTCCAACCACACCGGCTACGGCGCCTGGAAGGGTCGCGTCTTCGACGGGCCGGCGATCGAGGAGCTGGTCGAGGGCATCGCCGAGCGCGGCGTGCTGCCGCGCTGCGACGGCGTGCTCTCCGGCTACATGGGCTCGGCGGACATCGGCACGGCGATCCTCTCCGCGGTGGCGCGGGTGCGTGCCGCGAACCCCGACGCGCTCTATTGCTGCGATCCGGTGATCGGCGACGTCGGCCGCGGCGTCTTCGTGCGCCCGGGCATCCCCGAGTTCATGCGCGACCACGCGGTGCCGGCCGCGGACGTGATCACGCCCAACCAGTTCGAGCTCGACTTCCTCGCCGGCCGCGAGACCCGCACGCTCGCGGACGCCAAGGCGGCGATCGCCGCGGTGCAGGCGCGCGGGCCGCGCGTCGTGCTCGTCACCTCGCTCCACGTCGACGACACGCCCGAAGGCTGCATCGACATGCTGGCGGGGGAGGGCGGTCGCTTCTGGCGGCTGCGCACGCCGATGCTCTCGGTCTCGGTGAACGGCGCCGGGGACGCCATCGCCGCCCTGTTCTTCGTGCACTGGGCCCGCTCGGGCTCGGCCGAGACGGCGCTCGCGGAGGCCGGCGCGTCCGTGTTCGGGCTCCTGAAGCGCACCCAGGACGCGGGCTCGCGGGAGATCCTCACGGTGGCCGCGCAGGACGAGTTCGTGAACCCGACGCGGCGCTTCCCCGTCGAGCCGGCGTGACGCCGCCATGCGGCTGCGGATCGCCACCTTCAACGTCGAGAACCTCGTCTCGCGCAACGCCTACGGCCCGAAGGCGCGGCCTCAGACGGGGCCGGCGCTGTCGCTGTTCGACTTCGCCGACCCGCAGATGCGCGACCACATCCAGGCGGCCACGGCGGTCGCCCTCGAGGACGACGAGCGCCAGGCGACCGCGCTCTCCATCGCCGAGACCCGCGCCGACATCCTCTGCCTGCAGGAGGTCGACGGGCTCGGCGTGCTCGCGCCCTTCATCGCCAACTACGTGCACGCCGTCTCCGACATCCGCTACGGCCACATGCGGCTCGAGCCCGGCAACGACCCGCGCGGCATCGACGTCGCGCTGTGCGCACGCAAGGAGCTGTTCACGCATGAGAGGCAGGTGAGGGCGCGCTCCTGGAAGGACGCCACTTTCGCCGATCTCGGGGTGCACGAGCCGGCATTGGAGGCGATGGGCATTCCGCACGGTTCCAAGGTGTTCAATCGGGATTGTCTCGAGGTTTGCCTAGAGTTCGAAGAGGCTTCGCTGACGGTCTTCGTCTGCCACCTCAAGTCCACCGGCTGGGGACCGCGGGACGCCGGCTCGGCGCTGCGCCGGGCCGAGGCGCGGGCGATCCGCGCCATCGTCGAGCGCCGCTTCGGCGCCGGCTGGCGCGGGGCGCACTGGATCATCGCAGGCGATCTCAACGCGTCCCCCCAAGCCGTTCTGCCCGGAGGGGAAATCGTCCACGTGGAGGACACCGGCATCGAGCCGCTGACCGAGAATTTCGCCGTCGACCCGGCGCGCGCCCTGCCCGAGGGCGAGCGCTGGACGTACTACCACCGCGAGACGTCGGACGGGCGGGTCGTCGCCGAGCGGCACGTCCAGCTCGACGTCGTGCTGCTCTCGCCGGCGCTGGCCGCGGCGAACCCCGCGGCGCGGGTCGAGATCCTGCGCCGCGGGCTGCCCTATCGCGTGCCGCTCGATCCCGCCCATCCGGATCGATCCATCGGCCATCTCGCGACCCGCGCCGACCGCTACCCGCGCATCGGCTGGGAACGGCCGCGGGCGAGCGACCATTGCCCCGTCGTCGTCGAGATCGACTTGCCCGCCACGCCCGCCTGATCCACGAAGCCCACCGACCACTCCGCGACGTCCCGCAGTCCAGAGGTATCGCATGTCCCGCCGCTACGCCGTCCTCGACGTCTTCACGAACACCGCCCTCGAGGGCAATCCGCTCGCCGTCGTGCTCGACGCCGAAGGGCTCGACGACGCGGCGATGCAGCGCATCGCCCGCGAGTTCAACCTCTCCGAGACGGTCTTCGTGCTGCCGCCGCAGGACGCCCGCCACCGCGCGCGGCTGCGCATCTTCACGCCCGCCCGCGAGCTGCCCTTCGCCGGCCACCCGACCGTCGGCTCGGCGGTGATGCTGGCGCTCGAGCACGGCTCCGGCGGGGCGGACGCCCAGGCCTTCGGGCTCGAGGAGCGTGTCGGCACGGTGCCGTGCGTCGCCGAGATCGACGGGCCGCGTGGCGGGCACGCGCGCTTTCGCCTGCCGAAGCTGCCGATGCCGGTGGGCGAGCACGACCCCAACCCGGCGGACTGCGCCATGGCGTTCGGCCTCGACCCCGACGACATCGGCTTCGACCGGCACGCGCCGAGCCGCCACGACGCCGGCAACGCCTTCACGTTCGTGCCGCTGCGCTCCCTCGACGCGCTCGCCCGGCTGCGGGCGGAGCCGACCTTCCCCGCGGTGTTCGGGCACGACGCGCACGGCGCGGTCTACGCCTACGCCCGGCTTCCGGGGAGCGACGGCCTCGCCTTCCGCGCGCGCATGCTCGCGCTCGGGCTCGGCGACGGCGTGCGGGAGGACCCCGCGACCGGCTCCGCCGCCGCCGCCTTCGCCGGCGCGCTGATGCAGCACGAGCCGATGGGCGACGGCACGCACGACGTGACGATCGAGCAGGGCGTCGAGATGGGCCGCCCCAGCCGGATCGCGCTTCAGCTCGTCGTCGAGAGCGGCGCGCTCGCCTCGGGCGAGATCGGCGGCTCCGCCGTCGTGATCGCGCGCGGCGAGCTCTTCGCATGACGGCGGGCGCCGCCGGCATCCACGTCGCCGAGGTCGCGCACGTCGAGGCGCGGTTCGACCCGCATGCGCGCTGGGAGCGTGCGGATGCCGCCCGCGACGAGATCGCGGCCCACTGGGCGACGCGGATCGCCGCGCAGCCGCGCCTGTTCAACGGGACGGTGCTGATGGCGCGCGACGTGACGATCACCGGGGACGTGCTGCGCGGCACCTGGTTTCCGGTCGACTATGCCACGCTGCTCTGGGCCAAGAGCACGGGGTTCGCGCACGAGGAGGCGGTGAACGCCTTCGCGCTCGCCGCCCTTCGCGGGCGCTGCGGCGGCTTCCTCGTCGGCGAGATGGGCCGCCACACGGCCAATGCCGGGCGCCTCTACTTTCCCGGCGGCACGCCGGACATGGACGACGTGCGCCCCGAGGGAACCGTCGACCTCGCCGGCTCGGCCCTGCGCGAGCTCGAGGAGGAGACCGGCATCGCGCCCCGGCGCGTGCGCGCCGACGGCTGGATGGTCGTGCGCGACGGCGGCACGATGGCGCTCCTGCGCCGGATGGAGGCGCCCGAAGACGCCGATGCCCTCGCGGCGTACGTCCGCGGGCGGCTCGCCGTCGATCCCGATCCGGAGCTCGCCGACGTCCGGGTTGTGCGCGGCCCGGGCGAGCTCGACCCGGCGCGCACGCCGCGCTTCATGGAGGTGTTCCTGGCGCGCGCGGTCCCTCAGGCGGGATAGCCGAAGCGCGTCTTGACCGCGCGCAGCTCGGCGCGCGCCGCGGCGTCGTTGCCCGCCCGGCAGGTCGCGGCGGGGCCGGCGAGGTCGCCCGTCGCGTCGCGATAGACGGTGGGGCCGACGAAGCCGGTCTCGTTGTCGCGGTCGAGCAGCGCCCGGAAGGCGCGGATCTCCTCCGCGCAGGCGCCGGAGGCCGGCAGGTCGAGGCTCGCCGCGCGCGCGGACGGTCCGTCGGCGGCGGTGGGTGCGCCGGTCTGGGTGCAGGCGGCGAGGCCGAGCAAGGCCAGCGCGGCGAGGATCGGGAGCGGCGGGGGCACCGGCGTCGGCATGAGGCTCTCCGTTCGGGCGGGATGCGAATCGTGGGGGAGAGGGTAGCCGATCGGGGTGCGTGGGTGAAACGCTTCGCCTCGCTCGCAGGCTTGCCCCCGCGCCCGCGCTCCGGTACAAGTGACGTATCGCCGCGCGGAGCGGCGCCGATCGAACGAGGAGTGAGCCGTGGCCCTGGCCGGCTCCCATCGCTGCAGCACCCTCGCCGCGCCGGCTTCCGGCGCGCGGGTGCGCACGCTTTCCCTCGGCCTCCTGCTCCTTATCAGCCCCTGAGGGCCGTCCGGGCGCGCGCCTGGGCCTTCAGGGGAGATCGAGACCCGACCCGGCGCCGCGAGCGGCCGCCGCGATCCCGATCCGATACCGGAGCAAGACCATGTCCACCGACAACAACCGCGTCCTGATCTTCGACACCACCCTGCGCGACGGCGAGCAGTGCCCCGGCGCCACCATGACCCTCGAGGAGAAGCTCGAGGTCGCGGAGTTGCTCGACGAGATGGGCGTCGACATCATCGAGGCGGGCTTCCCCATCGCCTCGATCGGCGATTTCGAGGCCGTCTCGGAGATCTCGCGCCGGGTGAAGCGCGCGGTCGTCGCCGGCCTGTCGCGCGCCAATCCCAAGGACATCGAGCGCGCCGGCGAGGCGGTGCGCCACGCGGTGCGCCCCCGCATCCACACCTTCATCTCCACCTCGCCCGTCCACATGAAGTACAAGCTCCAGAAGGAGCCGGACGCGGTGCTGGCGCTGGTCATCGACCAGGTGACGCGCGCGAGGAACCTCGTCGAGGACGTCGAGTGGTCGGCAGAGGACGGTACGCGCACGGAGATGGACTTCCTGTGCCGCTGCGTCGAGGCCGCGATCAAGGCGGGCGCGACGACGATCAACATCCCCGACACGGTCGGCTACACCACGCCCGAGGAGTACCGCGCCCTGTTCGAGACGGTGCGCGCCCGTGTGCCGAACTCGGACAAGGCGATCTTCTCGGTGCATTGCCACAACGACCTCGGCATGGCGGTGGCGAACTCGCTCGCCGGCGTGAACGGCGGCGCGCGGCAGATCGAGTGCACGATCAACGGCATCGGCGAGCGTGCGGGCAACGCCGCGCTCGAGGAGATCGTCATGGCGATGAAGACCCGCGCCGACGTCTTCCCCTACGACACGGGCATCGACGCGACGATGCTGACCCGCGCCTCCAAGGTGGTGGCCAACGCGACCAACTTCCCGGTGCAGTACAACAAGGCCATCGTCGGCCGCAACGCCTTCGCCCACGAGAGCGGCATCCACCAGGACGGTATGCTCAAGCACACCCAGACCTACGAGATCATGACGCCCGAGTCGGTGGGCGTCACCAAGACCTCGCTCGTGATGGGCAAGCATTCGGGCCGCAACGCCTTCCGCTCGAAGCTGGCGGAGCTGGGCTACAAGGTCTCCGACAACGAGCTGCAGGACGCGTTCGACCGCTTCAAGGCGCTCGCCGACCGCAAGAAGCACGTCTACGACGAGGACATCGAGGCGCTCGTCGACGAGCGGCTCGCCACCGCGCACGACCGCATCAAGCTCGTGTCCCTGTCCGTCATCGCCGGCACCCGCGGCCCGCAGCGCGCGACGATGAAGCTCGAGATCGAGGGCCGCGTCGTCACCGAGGAGGCCGACGGCAACGGGCCGGTGGACGCGGTCTTCAACGCGATCCATGCGCTCCAGCCGCACGAGGCGACGCTCGAGCTCTACCAGGTCCATGCCGTCACCGAGGGCACGGACGCGCAGGCCGAGGTGTCGGTCCGGCTGAATTCCGGCGGCCGCACGGTCACCGGCCGCGGCGCCGACCCGGACACGCTGGTCGCCTCCGCCAAGGCCTACCTCGCCGCGCTCAACAAGATCGTCGCCCGCGGCGAGGGGATGCACGCGCAGCATGCGGCGGAGTGAGACGCTCCCGCCCCCTCGGGGCGGGGACGATCCGCGCAAGCGGATCAGGGGTGGGGTCCCGCGCCTCGACGCCGGCGACCGGTGACGAGCGGCGTGTTCCGCGCTAGGCGAGAGGCGACATCAACGTTCGGAGCCCCCCCCCGCCATGGACACGCCGCAGATCACCTTCGACGACTTCCTGAAGGTCGACGTCCGCGTCGGCCGGATCGTCGCGGCGGAGCCCTTCCCCGAGGCGCGCAAGCCCGCCTACAAGCTCACCATCGACTTCGGGCCGCAGATCGGCACGCGCCGCTCCTCGGCGCAGATCACGCGCAACTACGGGCTCGACGAGCTCGAGGGACGGCTCGTGCTGGCGGTGGTGAACTTCCCGCCGCGCCAGATCGGCAAGTTCATGTCGCAGGTGCTGACGCTCGGCGTGCCGGACGCGGACGGCGAGGTCGTGCTGATCGAGCCCTCGCAGGACGTGCCGGTCGGCGGCCGGCTCTACTGAGGCGCGGCCGCCTGGGCAGGGCCGGCGGCGAGACGCTCCACGGCGGCGACGATCCGCGGCCAGTCCGCGAGCGCCGCCGGCGGCAGGCGCACCTGCACGTCGAGCCCGCCGCGGCGGATCTCGGCGAGGCAGGGCAGGCGCACGCCCGCCGCGGCCGGGCCGTCGAGGCAGCGCGCGGCGAAGGCGCGGCCCCGGGGCGGCGCGAGATGCAGCGTCTCGCCCTCGTAGGGCGAGCCCTGCGCGAAGACGCGGCGGATCAGCCCGTCGCGGGTCGCCTCCGCGCCCGGCTCCAGGAAGCGGTTGTAGAGCTGCGCCGGCCGCTCCGACGGCGCCGGGGCGTCGTCGGAGGGCACGAGGGTGATGCCGATCGTGGGGCCGGCGGTCGGGCCCGCCATCGCCCCGAGCAGCACGTCGAGCGGCGCCTCGATGGCGACCCGCTCGGTCGCGCCGGGCGTGCGGGGCTCGATCAGCCAGTCGCGCGGCAGGACGAGCGGGCGCTCCGCCAGCTCGAGGGCGACCATGGCGCCGGGGGAGGGGGAATCCTGCGCGATCAGCGTGCGCGACCAGATCGCCAGCGCGAGCAGGCCCGCGCTCAGGCCGAGCGCGAGGCAGGCCGCCGGCAGGCCGATGCCGCGCCAGCGGATCGGGGGCTGGCCTGCGGCGGCGTAGGCGGGGGCAGCGGCGAGGGCTGCGCGACGCATCTCGGCTCTCCTGCGGCGGGCGCGACGTTAACCCTTTTCGCCATTCGTGCTTAACGGGGAGTAAAGGCTCGGGCAGGATCGCCGTGCCGGCTCGGGAGGGGCCGCGCGCCGGAGCCGCTCATGAGTGTCGATGTGGGTCTCGATCCCTGGACCGTGTCCAGCCTGAACGCGCTCGTCGTGGGATTCGCCTTCGCGGGGCTGCTCGCGAGCGCCTTCGAGCTCGTGACGCACCGTCGTGCCAGCTTCTCGCTGCTCGAGCGCGGCGGGGTCGTGGCGCTCGCGAGCCTGCCGATGCTCGCCTTCTCCGCACCCTTCATCATCCTGCGCAACACGCTGCGCGGTCGCCGCTTCGAGCGACGCCCGATCCCCTTCGTGATGATCGCGACCTGCATCGCCGGCTTCTGGAGCCTCGCCGCGGGCCGTGTCCTGCTCGGCGGCATCGGCTACGTGGTCGGCTGAGCCGACGCCTCAGGAGACCTTCGCGCGCATCTTGAGGAAGCGCATCGCCCGCTCGGACGTCTCGGCCGGCAGCGTCGCGTAGCCCGAGACGTCGACGTCGATGTTGGCCTCTAGCAGGCCGAGCCGTTTCGTGCGCAGCTCGAGCACCTTGCGGAAGGCCTCCGCGCCGAGGCCGAGCGCCTTGCAGGCCACCGCGATGGCCGACGTCTCCGGCTGGAGCAGCGCGCGCAGGGCCTGCGCGTTGGGGATGTCGGAGAAGGTCGAGATCACCTGCGCGAGGTCGAAGGCACGGTCGTCGCGGGAGAGGATCGAGACGACGTCGTCGATCGTGCGCCGTCCGTCCTTGAGGTCGGCGATCAGGAGCTTGAGCTCGAGCCGGCGCTCGCGCGCCTCGCGCACGACGCGCTTGGGCGCGTCGCCGGAGATGAGCTCGACCTGGTGGCCGGAATCCGACTTCTGCGCCGCCTGGGCGGTGATCTGGAGCACGCGGCGCGCCTGCGAGACCGGCAGGCTCTCGCGGCGGCTCTCGAGGTTCTGGCGCACGGCGGCGTCGCGTCCGCCGCGCTCGACGAGCTTCTCGAAGCCGCGGTCGGAGAAGGCGGCGCCCTCGTTGCCCGACACGGTGCGAAGCACCTGCTTGTCGCCGCGGTCGACCAGGATCTCGGTGACGTTCTCCGAGAGCGTGGCGCGCTCGGCGATGGCGTGCAGGTGGGCCTGGGAATGGGTCACCGCGATGGCGGCGAGGTCGGCGTCGGTGAGGACGGGGGAGAGCTTCAGCACCAGGCGGGCGACGTCGGCGTCCGGGTCGCCGGCCAGCGTCTTGGCCACCGCGCGCGGCAGCTGCGGCTCCGCGGCGACGCGGTCCGCGTAGTCCTTGCGGTCGGGGGTGTCCATCTTCTCGAGCGAGCGGTTGGCGATATCGGAGAAATGCTCCTGCGCCCCCTCGCTCGGCTCGGAATCGTGCAGGAAGAGATCCGTGACCGCGTTGAGGAGTCTCCGCCGCCCCTCCGACGACGCATCCGTCGATAGGCGCGCCAGCTCGTCCAGCATCGTCGTGTACTCCCCGGGATAACCTATGTGTACCGGACTAGACGATCTTCTCGAATCTCCGGTTAACTCGGCCGCCCAAACGGACGCGATCACAGGCCGAGATGGCGCGCCACCTCCTCGGCGGCCGCCGTCGGCGAGGTCTCGCCGGCACCGACCGCGGTCTCGAGCCGCGCGAGGAGGTCGCGGGTCCCCGCGTCGCCGGTGAGGCGGGCACGCAGGCGGTCGTCGACGAGCGCCCACATCCACTTCACGTCCTGGCGCCGGCGCCGCTCGGCGAGGAGGCCCTTCGCCTCGTGGCGGGCGCGATGGTCGAGGATGCGCGCCCAGACGTCGTCGAGCCCCGCGCCGGAGAGACCCGAGCAGGTCACGACGGGCGGCGTCCACAGGGGCGACGCCGGTGCGAGGATGGAGAGGGCGGTGCGGTACTCCGCCGCCGCCCGGCGCGCGCGCGTCTCGTTCTCCGCCTCCGCCTTGTTGACGGCGATCATGTCGGCGATCTCGAGCACGCCCTTCTTGATGCCCTGGAGCTCGTCGCCCGCGCCGGGCAGCATGAGCACCAGGAAGAAGTCGGTGAGGTCCGCCACTGCCGTCTCGGACTGGCCGACGCCGACCGTCTCGACCAGCACGACGTCGAAGCCGGCGGCCTCGCACAGGAGCATCGTCTCGCGGGTGCGCGCGGCGACCCCGCCCAGCGTGCCCGAGGAGGGGGAGGGGCGCACGAAGGCGTTCGGGTCGACCGCGAGGCGCGCCATCCGCGTCTTGTCGCCGAGGATCGAGCCGCCGGTGCGCGACGAGCTCGGGTCGACCGCGAGCACCGCCAGCCGGTGGCCGCGGGCCGTCAGCATCGTGCCGAGCGAATCGATGAGGGTCGACTTGCCCACCCCCGGCACGCCCGTGATTCCCACCCGTACGGCGCCGCCGGTGCGCGGCAGCAGCCGATCGAGCAGGGTCGCGGCGGCGGCGCGGCGGTCGGCCCGCTTCGATTCGACGAGCGTGATCGCCCGGGCGAGCGCCGCGCGGTCCCCCGCGAGGAGCTTCTGCTCCAGGCCCGCGATGTCGACCTCGGGCTTGTCCGCCACAGCCATGGCCCGCGCCTCCTCCGCCGCGGAACGCGGCACCGCCCCCCGAGTTAGCGCGTCGGGCGCCGGAGCGCGAGAGCCGTTGCGCCCCGTCGGGGCAATGGCATCATGCGAAGCGTCATGCGCCTGCGACGCGTAGAATGCGTTTTGGTTATTCGGCGCCCCGCTGATTCGCATCGTATCCGCCAGGGCGCTACGCTGAGGTGTGCGGGAGCGGGCGAGCGGGTTGGGCGAACGTCGCATCTTGCATATCGGCACGCCTTCGTTTATGTAGTCTAGAGTTTTCGATGCAGCAAGAGCATTGTAGGGCGATGAGCAACGACAAGCTGTTCAATCCGCTCGGGATCGCCGTCCCGGGCTACACGGGGAGCCCTCGGCTGCCCGGCGAGCGGCCGTCGGATGCCGAGTTCCAGCAGGCGCTGTCGCAGCCGCAGGCGACGCAGGGGGCCGAGCCGCCGCGCCAGGGTCCGCTGGTCGCCGGCGCGCCCGTGCAGCAGGCGTCCGCGGCGCCGCAGAACGTCCCGTCGACGACCATCGCCGCCGGCTACACGGCCTGGTCCGCCCGCAACGCGGACGACATCACCTCGCAGTATGTCAACAACTTCCAGCAGGAGGCCTGAGCATGGCGGCGCGCGCCCCCAACCGCGAGATCTTCGCCCGCCTGCTCTACGTCCGCGAGGTCGGCTCCGAGGACCAGCGCAACGCCGCCAACGCCCGGCTGGCGCTGCTGCGCGACGCGTTCAACACGGACAAGCGCTTCCCCTCCTCGCGTCCGGTGATGGCCGCGGTGGAGACAGAGTGCTGGACCTGGTGGCACGAGATCTCGACGGAGCCCGCCGCCCATCCCCAGCGGATGTCGGCGCTCGTCTGACGCGCCACGCCACGGCCGCACCCTCGCCACGATCGCGGCGCAAGGAGCGCGTGTTCCCGCGTTCCTGCGTATCCACGGCCGCCGCACCATGACCTCTCCGACGATCTCTGCCCCGCGTGTCGCGTGGCGGCAGCCCCTGGCGACGCGCCTCGCCGCGCTCGGCCTCGCGCTCGCGCTCGGCGCCTGCAACCTCGCCGGCGCGTCGGCTCCGATCGCGGCGGGGGCCGGGTCGCAGACGCTGCTCGTGGCGACGACCCGCGCGGCCGCGGCCGATCCCGGCGCGTCCCCGTTCTTCTCTGCCGAGCGCGGCGAGGGCCTCGCCTTCGCCCAGGCGACGCTGTTGCCCCCCAGCGAAGGCGTGCTCGCCACGCTCTCGCCCTTCGACGCGCGTTGGGGCGTCGCCGGCGTCGGCCCCGTCGTGCGCGCCGAGCCGGCGGAGGCCTTCGCCCGCGCCGCGGTGGGGCGCGACGTGCTGATCTACGTCCACGGCTACCGCGAGACCTTCGAGACGGCGGCGTCCGGCGCCGCCGAGCTCGCGGCCGGCATCGGCTTTCGCGGCGCGAGCGGCCTGTTCACCTGGCCATCGGGCGGAGCCACGTTCGACTACGGCTACGACCGCGAGAGCGCGCTGTGGTCGCGCGATGCGCTGGAGGAGCTGATCCTCACGCTCGCGCGCAGCGAGAGCGGCGGGCGCGTGCACCTCGTCGCCCATTCCATGGGCTCGCTGCTCACGCTCGAGACCCTGCGCTTCGTGCGCGCCAGCGGGGGCGACGCGGCGATGGCGCGGATCGGCGCCGTGGTGCTGGCCTCGCCCGACGTCGACATCGACCTGTTCGCGCAGGGCGTCGAGCGCCTCGGGGTGGACGCCCAGCGCATCACGGTGATCACGGCGCAGAACGACCGCGCGCTCGCGCTCTCCCGGCGCCTCGCCGGCGGCGTGGTGCGGGCGGGAGCGGCGGATCGCGAGCGGCTCGCGGGTCTCGGCGTGCGCGTGGCGGACGCCTCCGAGTTCGGCTCGGGCGTCCTCAACCACGACCTCTTCCTGCGCGACCCGGACGTGCGCGCCGTCGTCGCCCGGGCCATCGAGCGGGCGCGCTGAGCGCGACCGCGGCGGGGCTCACCCCCCCGCGCGAAGCGCGTCGAGGAAGCGCCGCCCGGCGCGGCCGGTGGGCTCCTGGCCGAGGCGGGCCTGCATCTCCTTGATCGCCTCGCGGGTCTTCGAGCCGATGATGCCGTCCACGTCGCCGATGGCGTAGCCGCGGCGCAGCAGCTGGACCTGCACCTCGCGGCGCTCCTCGCGCGACAGCGGCGGGTCGTCCGTCGGCCATGGAGTCTGAATCCCCGGCCGGCCGGCGAGGCGGTCCGAGAGGAGCGCGATGGCGAGCGCGTAGGATTCGGCCTGGTTGTACGAGTAGATCGCGTCGAAGTTCCGGAACACGACCCAGGCCGGCCCGTTCGTGCCCGCCGGCGCGAGGATCGCCGCCTGGCCCGGCCCGGTGAGCGCGCCGCCGTCGATCCGCCGCACGCCCATGCCGGCGAAATCGGACAACGCCCGCTTGTTGCGCCGCCCGGTGCGGCTCTCCGGGAAGCCTGACGGCAGGCGCACCTCGTAGCCCCACGGCTCGCCCGCCCGCCAGCTCGAGCGCGCGAGGTAGTTCGCCGTCGAGCCCAGCGCGTCCACCGTCGAGCCGACGATGTCACGCTTGCCGTCGCCGTCGAAGTCGACCGCGATGCGCTGGTAGGTGGAGGGGATGAACTGCGTCTGGCCGAAGGCGCCGGCCCAGGAGCCGGTGAGCTGCTCGACCGGGATCTCGCCGCGCTCGAGGATCTGGAGCGTGGCGAACAGCTCGCCGCGGAAGAAGCTCTGGCGGCGCCCGAAGCAGGAGAGGGTGGAAAGCGACTGCAGCAGCGGGCGCTTGCCCATGTTGCGGCCGTAGTTCGACTCGACGCCCCAGATGGCAGCGATCACGTGGCGGTCGACGCCCCAGCGCTCCTGCGCCACCGCCAGCGCGTTGGGGTACTGTGCCATGGCGCGCCGGCCGTCCTCCACGCGCTCCTCGTCGACCAGCCCCGCGATGTAGTCCCAGATCGCGGTGCGGAACTCGGGCTGGCGATCGAGCAGCTCGAGCAGGCTCATGTCCGGCTCGACGCCCGCGAGAGCGCGGTCGAACGTCGCTGCCGAGACATTGTTGCGCGACGCCTGGCCGCGCAGCTCGCCCAGGCAGGAGCGGAACTGCGCCTGCGCCGCGGCAGGGGCGGGAAGGGCGGTCGCGCCGGCCGTCGCAGCGAGGCCGAGGGCGAGGAGCGCGCCGAGCGCGCGGGGGAGGGGAGGTCGCTTGATCATGACGGGAGCATGCTCCCGGATCATGGTAAACAGATGAATAACGGGGACGGATGCCCGATCCGCTGCCGCCGCCGGGCGTGGCGGCGATGTTGCAGCATCGTAGGGAATTGGCTCTTGTTGCGTCAATGCAACAGACAGGCGTCGACCGACTCGCCGGCCGGCGTCGTGGCTTGCCCGGCGGCGCGGCTCGTGGAGTCCTCCTCGTCGTTGTGTCTCGAGGCCCCACCGACATGTCGCGTCTGCTCCTGAGCGCCTCCCTGGTCGCGCTCCTGTCCGCCCCCGCCCTCGCGCAAGACCCCGCCACCGCCCCGGCCCCGAGCTTCGTGCGCGCCACCGCGCCCGCGCAGTTCCTGGCGAACTACAGCGTCGCCCGGATCGGCCTGCCGAAGGCCACGGCCGCCGGGATCACCGGTGCGGGCACCGTGATCACGGTGATCGACGACGGCTTCGACCTCGCTCATCCAGCGCTCGCGGGCAAGATACTGGAGGCGATCCACACGGCGGGCGCCCCGGGCGCGCCGATGCCGGCGCTCAACCACGGAACCCACGTGGCGGGCATCGCGTCGGGCGTCGCGCCGGACGCGCGCCTGGCGCTCTACACGTTCGGGACGGCCCCGGCGACGTTCGACGGCAATGCGGCTGCGTTCCGGGCCGGAGCCGCGCGCGGCTCGGTCGCCTTCAGCAACAGCTGGGGCTTCGACACCGACGTCAACGACATCCTGCGGGCCTCCGGCTTCGCCGCCGACCCCTACCAGGCCATCGCCGACGCGATCCCCGGTGTCGCCACCGCCGCCCAGTGGCGCGACTTCGTCGCCGCCATGCGCGAGGCGCAGCGGGTCGGCGTCATCGTCTTCGCCGGCTCCAACGACCCGACCCTGCCCGACATCGACATCTCCGCCGCGCTCCCGCTGGCGATCCCCGCGCTGCGCGAGGCCTGGATCGCCGTCGTCAACGTGAACCAGGCGGGCGAGGTGATCAGCGTGCGATGCGGCTCGGCGGCGGAGTTCTGCCTCGCCGCGCCCGGCACGCGGATCGTCTCGAGCGTGGTCGGCGGTGGCTACGCGCCCCTCACGGGCACCTCGATGGCGACGCCTCACGTCAGCGGCGCGGTCGCGCTCGCGCGGCAGCTCTACCCGGCGGCGACGCCGGGCGAGCTCGCCCAGCTCGTCCTGCAGACCGCGACGGACGCGGGCGCGCCGGGCATCGACCGCGTCTACGGCTGGGGCGTGCTCAACGTCGGCAACCTCCTCGCCTCCACTGACCCCGGCACGGCTGGCAGCTTCGCGGCGGCCTCGTTCTCGCGCTTCTCCACGCTCGCGCATGCCGGCACGACCTTGAGGGGCCGGCTCGGCGCGCCGGGCGCGGCGATGCCGCAGGCCGCGCCCGACGCCTCCGCCGCCGCCGGTCCCGCCGCGGGCTACGCCTCGCTGGCCGGAGCGTCCGACGCCGGGGCGGGCGTCACGCTCGCCAACCCGCTCCTGTCGGGCCTGTGGGCGAGCCCGTTCTACGGCCGCGCCTCGATCGGCGCCGGCCCGACGACGCGGGGCGTGACGAGCGAGACCGCCGGGCTCATGGTCGGCCTCGACCTCGTCGACCGCACGGACCTGCGCTTCGGCATCGCCGGCGGCTTCGCGCGCACGGATCTCGACGTGAAGGGGTCCGCCGACGGCGGCGAGGCGGACAGCGTCCATGTCGGCCTCTACGGCTCCTCCACCTTCGGCGCCTGGAGCCTGCAGGGGACGGCTCAACTGGCCTTCATCGACCAGACGCTGACGCGACGGGACATCGCCGGCGCGGCCGGCACGGCGCGCGCGCCGATCGGGCGTAGCTCCACGGACACGACGGCGTTCGAGGGCGACGTCCGGCTCGGCTACACCTTCGAGGTCGCCGACGGTGCGCAGGTCACGCCCTACGCCGCCTTCGCCGCGCGCTGGCAGGAGTCCGACGCCTTCCAGGAGACGGGCGCGGGCATCTTCGCGCTGCGCGGCCCGTCGCAGAGCGCCGAGCAGCTGTCGTTCGGCCCGGGCGTCCGCTTCGCCTCGGCGCCGCTCGCCCTCGGCGCCGGCGGCGCCACCCTGCGGCTCGAGGCCGACGTCGCCTACGAGCGCCTCACCGGCGATCTCGCGCACGAGACGGAGGTCACCCTGCTCGGTCGGCGGATCACCGGCCGGACGATGGAGGTCGGCGCGGACCGGCTCCGTGTCGGCGGCGCATTGCGGCTCGCCGCGCCCGGCGACCGGCTCTCCGGCTTCGTGGCCTACGACGGCGCCTTCCAGGAGGAGGCGAGCGCCCACACCGTCAGCGCCGGCGTCGCCCTGCGGTTCTGAGCCGGCCCCCGGGGGAGCGCAGTCGAACCCCGCGCACGCGCCCGCGTTCGCCCGTTTCCAACCGAGGAGGCGAGCATCATGGCCGAACGGACATCCGAGGACGCCGCGCGGCGCGCGGCTGCGCAGGCGATCGAGCAGGACGCGACGAAGCCCGTCGACGACGTCGCGCGCCCGCGCCTCACGCCGCAGAACCGCGCCGATCCCGCCGCCGCGGGCGAGGACGCGACCGACCCGTCGGGCGTCGGCGCGAAGCGGGGCCAGGCGGACGAGGCCGAGGGCCGGCGCGCACCCGCGCCCGGGCACGGCGACCTCGAGGCGCTCGACGAGGCCCTGAAGCGCCCCTCCCGCGAGGAGGGCGCGCTGCATTTCGGCGCCAGGCCGGAGGAAGCCGGCCGCGAGGGCTCCGCGGACGCGGCGGTCGAGCGCGCGGCGGCGGGATGGTCCGGGCGGCGGGACGACACGGGGAAGTGAGGGCGACGCGTGGGCCGGACGCCCGGCCCGCGCGCGTTCCTCGAGCGAGCGGCTGCACGACTCTTGACGGAGACGAAGGGTATGTATATTAGCCTTCGCCATCGGTGAGGGAGGGTGGCAGTGGCTCCGGAGCATGCGATGCGGATTCTTCTGCGTGCGGAGGGGCTCGCCGCGCTGTGCGCGGCGGTCGCGCTCTACGCCTGGCTCGATGCGCCGTGGTGGGCGTTCGCGGCCGGGTTCCTGCTGCCGGACGTGGCCATGCTCGCGTATCTGGCGAATGCCCGCGTCGGCGCCCTCGGCTACAACCTCGCCCACACCTATCTCGGGCCGGTGGCCCTCGGCCTCGTCGGCCTCCACGTCGACCTCCAGTCCGGCCCGGCCCTCGTCGCGGCGGCGGCCGTCTGGGCGGCGCACATCGGCTTCGACCGGGCGCTCGGCTACGGCCTCAAGCATGCGAGTGGCTTCGCCGACACGCATCTGGGCCGGATCGGGCGCGCCGGCCGCGCGCCGCGGGCGTGACCGATGCCCGCGCCCGCCAAGACGAGCGACGCCGCGATTCTCGTGGCCGCGCGCCGGATCCTCGAGGCGCACGGGCTCGGCGCGCTGACGATGCAGGCCGTGGCGGAGGCGGTCGGGGTGCGCCCGCCGTCGCTCTACAAGCGGTTCGAGCGCCGTGAGGCGCTGCTCGCTGCCCTGGAGGCCGACACGCTCGCGCGCCTGGGGGCGTTGCTGCGGGAGGCCGCCCGCGGGCGCGCGCCGCTCGCCGCGCTGGAGGCGCAGGCCCACGCCTTCCGGCGCTTCGCGCGCGACAACCCGCACGCCTACGCGCAGATCTACGCGCCGGAGGCGGCACGCGGCGTGGAGGTCGACGCGGCCCGGCGGGCTGCCGTCGCTCCCGCGATGGAGGCCCTCGCCGGGCTGGTCGGCGCGGATAGGGCGCTCCCCGCCGCGCGGACGCTCACCGCCTACCTGCACGGATTCGTCTCGATCGAGAATGCGGGGCTGTTTCGCCTCGGGGGCGACGTCGACGAGGCCTTCCGTGACGGCATCGCGCTCATCCTGCGCGGCATCGAGACGAGAGATGCATAGCACCATGACGATCCGACCCTACGACGCCGTGCGCGACGCCGACGCCTGCCTCGCCGTCTGGCGCGCCGCCTCACGGTCCGGGCATCCGTTCCTCGGCGAGACCGCGCTCGCGGCCGACGCCGTCCTCGTGCGCGACGTCTACCTGCCGAAGGCCGAGATCGCGGTCGCGGAGGAGGAGGGGCGACTCGTGGGATTCGTGGCGCTGCTCGACGCGGTCGTCGGCGGCCTGTTCGTCGATCCGGCGCATCACGGGAGCGGGATCGGCCGAGCGCTCGTTCTCCACGCCGCCGAGCGCAAGGGTGCGCTCGACGTCGAGGTCTACGAGGCGAATGCGGGTGCGCGCGCCTTCTACGCGCGGCTCGGCTTCGTCGAGGCGGGACGGCGCGAGACGGACGACCAGGGCCGGCCGCACCCGCTCCTGCGCCTGCGACGACCGGGCTGAGCGGTCACAGCCGCCGGGCCAGCCAGCCGGCGAAGCTCTCGGCGAGCGCGACCGCGCGGCGCTGCTCGAAATCGGGCGTCTGCCAGGGGCCGGACTGGCCGGGCGGGAGGGCGACGCGCAGCGGCTCGCGGGCGAGCACGCGGCCACCCTCGCTGAGCGTCGCGGTGCCGACGAGCTCGTCGGCGGCGAGCGAGCCGCCGCCGGGCATGCCGAAGCCGAGCGGCCCGTCGTCGCTCTCTCCGGAGCCGTAGCCCCGCAGCTCGAAGCGCTCGAGCACGACGGTGAGCCGCGAGCCGCCCGCGCCGAGCCGGCCGGCGAAGCGCTCTTCCAGCGCGCGTTCGAGGCTCGTCTGGAGCAGGTCGGCGTAGTTGCCGACACCCTTCGCCCGCAGCGGCGACACGTCGACCCGGATCTCGCCGATCAGCGCGGCCGGCTGCGCCGTGGCCTGGCCGGCGAGCACGCCGAAAGCGAGGGCGAGCGCGGCGAGCGCCTGCAGCACGAGCCGAGGGAGGGCCACGGGAAAGGGGCGGGCCACGGGAAAGGGGCGGGCGGGCATGGCGTCTTCCTCCTGGTGGCGCCGGGCGCGTGCGGGGCACGCGCGCGGCGTTGCTCGGGAGGCTCAACCCCGCGCCGCGCGCGGGGTTCGGGCCGGATCGACGCCTCGGAGGCGCAGGCGATCAGCGGAACTCGACGCTCATCACCTCGTAGGACTTTCCGCCGCCGGGAGTGTGGACCTCGACGGTGTCGCCCACGGTCTTGCCGATGAGCGCGCGGGCGATCGGCGAGCCGATCGAGACGCGGCCGGAATGCACGTCCGCCTCCGGCTCGCCGACGATCTGGTAGACCTTCTCCTCCTCGGTGTCCTCGTCGATCAGCTTCACCGTCGCGCCGAACTTGACGCGATCGCCGCCGAGCTTCGCCGGCTCGATCACCTCGGCGCGCGAGATCAGGCTCTCGAGCTCCAGGATGCGGCCCTCGTTGTGGGACTGCGCTTCCTTGGCCGCGTGGTATTCCGCGTTCTCGGAGAGATCGCCGAGCGCGCGCGCCTCGGAGATCGCCTGGATGATCCGCTGGCGCTCGACCTGCTGGCGCTGCTTGAGCTCCTCCTCGAGCTTCCTGTAGCCCGGGGCCGTGATCGGGACCTTGTCCATGTCTTGTCTCACCGACGCGAAAAAGCCGTAGCGCGGAGCGGCCGAACCGGGCGCTCCGCGCTGTGGCGGTTGGGGATGTGGCGGGAGCCGCGCGCCGGTGCACCGGGCGCGGGGTGCGCTTCAGGTGAAATAGTCCTGGAGCGCCCGCACTTCGAGATCGCCGCCGAGATAGGCCTCGATGCCTGCCGCGGACGCGATCGCTCCTGCGAGAGTGGTGTAGTACGGCACCTTATGCAAGAGGGCCGCCCGGCGCAGGGAGCGCGAGTCGGAGAGGGCACCCGCGCCCGCGCTCGTGTTGAACACGAGGTGGACGTCGCCGTTCTTGATCGAATCGACGATGTGGGGGCGCCCCTCCAGCACCTTGTTGACGCGCTTGGCCTTCACGCCCTGCGCGGCGAGGAAGCGCTGCGTGCCCGTCGTCGCGAGGATGGTGAAGCCGTGATCCGCGAGCATGCGCACCGCAGGAAGGATTCCCGGCTTGTCCTCGTCGCGCACCGAGACGAACACGGTGCCGGCCTTCGGCAGCATGGTGCCCGAGCCGAGCTGGCTCTTGAGGAAGGCGATGCCGAACGAGCGGTCGAGGCCGATCACCTCGCCCGTCGAGCGCATCTCCGGCCCGAGCAGCACGTCGACGCCGGGGAAGCGGGCGAAGGGGAACACGGCCTCCTTGACCGCGATGTGCTCTCGCGCGGGTGCGCGCTCGCCGAGCCCGAAGCTCTCGAGCGACTCGCCGGCCATGATGCGCGAGGCGATCTTGGCGATCGGCTCGCCGATCACCTTGGCGACGAACGGCACCGTGCGCGAGGCGCGCGGGTTGACCTCGAGGACGTAGATCGTGCCGTCCTTGATGGCGTACTGCACGTTCATCAGCCCACCGACGTCGAGCGCCAGCGCGAGCGCCCTGGTCTGGCGCTCGAGCTCGGCCACGGTCTCGGCGGACAGGGTGCGGGGCGGGAGCGAGCAGGCCGAATCGCCCGAATGGATGCCCGCCTCCTCGATGTGCTCCATGATGCCCGCGATGAAGACGTCCGCGCCGTCGCAGACGGCGTCGACGTCGATCTCGGTCGCGTCGGTCAGGTAGCGGTCGAACAGGAGCGGGTTCTTGCCCAGAACCGTGTTGATCTGCCCCGTCTTGTCGTTGGGGTAGCGCGCCTTGACGTCGGAGGGGATCAGCGAGGGCAGGGTGCCCAGCAGGTAGTCCTCGAACTGGCTCTCGTCGCGGATGATCGCCATCGCGCGCCCGCCGAGCACGTAGGAGGGGCGAACCACGAAGGGCAGGCCGAGGTCCTGCACGATCAGGCGCGACTGCTCGACCGAGTAGGCGATGCCGTTCTTGGGCTGCTTGAGGCCGAGCTTGTCGAGCAGGCGCTTGAAGCGGTCGCGGTCCTCCGCGAGGTCGATCATGTCGGGCGAGGTGCCGAGGATCGGCACGTCGGCGTCCTCGAGCGCGCGGGCGAGCTTGAGCGGCGTCTGCCCGCCGAACTGCACGATGACGCCGTGCAGCCGCCCCGCCCCGCGCTCCGTCTCGAGGATCTCGAGCACGTCCTCGGCGGTGAGCGGCTCGAAGTAGAGCCGGTCGGACGTGTCGTAGTCCGTCGAGACGGTCTCCGGGTTGCAGTTGATCATGATCGTCTCGTACCCGGCGTCGCCGAGCGCGAAGCAGGCGTGGCAGCAGCAATAGTCGAACTCGATGCCCTGCCCGATGCGGTTGGGCCCGCCCCCGAGGATCACGACCTTGTTCCGGTCGCTCGGCTGCGCCTCGTCGGCCGGAGCGGCCCCGAAGGGCGCCTCGTAGGTCGAGTACATGTAGGCGGTGGGGGAGGCGAACTCGGCCGCGCAGGTGTCGATGCGCTTGAACACCGGCCGCACGCCGAGCGCCCGGCGCTTCGCCGTCACCTCCGCCTCCTCCAGGTTCGCGAGCACCGCGAGGCGCGCGTCCGAGAAGCCCATCGCCTTGAGGCGGCGCAGCGCGCCGGGCGTCGTCGGCAGGCCGAGGGTACGGACCTTCGCCTCGGTGTCGACGATGTCCTTCAGGTGCTCGAGGAACCACGGGTCGATCATGCACGAGGCGTGCACGTCCTCGATCGACGTCCCCAGCCGCAGCGCCTGGGCGACCTTGAGCAGGCGGTCGGGCGTGGGCGTGCCCAGCGCCGCCTTGATGGCGTTCTCGTCGTCGCCCTTGCCGATGCCCTCGATCTCGATCTCGTCGAGACCCGTGAGCCCGGTCTCGAGCGAGCGCAGCGCCTTCTGCAGGCTCTCGGGGAAGGAGCGGCCGATCGCCATCGCCTCGCCAACCGACTTCATCGCGGTGGTGAGCGTCGGCTCGGCGCCGGGGAACTTCTCGAAGGCGAAGCGCGGGATCTTGGTGACGACGTAGTCGATCGTCGGCTCGAAGGAGGCCGGCGTCGCGCCGCCCGTGATGTCGTTGGCGATCTCGTCGAGCGTGTAGCCCACGGCGAGCTTCGCCGCGACCTTGGCGATGGGGAATCCCGTCGCCTTCGAGGCGAGCGCGGAGGAGCGCGACACGCGCGGGTTCATCTCGATCACGACCATGCGGCCGTTCGCCGGGTTGATGGCGAACTGCACGTTCGACCCGCCGGTCTCGACGCCGATCTCGCGGAGCACCGCGATCGAGGCGTCGCGCATGATCTGGTATTCCTTGTCGGTCAGCGTCAGCGCCGGCGCCACCGTGATCGAATCGCCCGTGTGCACGCCCATCGGGTCGATGTTCTCGATCGAGCAGATGATGATGCAGTTGTCCGCCTTGTCGCGGACGACCTCCATCTCGTACTCCTTCCAGCCGAGCACGCTCTCCTCGATCAGCACCTCGCCGGTCGGCGAGGCGTCGAGCCCGCGCTCGACGATGTCGAGGAACTCCTCGCGGTTGTAGGCGATGCCGCCGCCGGTGCCGCCGAGCGTGAAGGACGGGCGGATGATCGCCGGCAGGCCGATCTCGGCGAGCGCCATCAGCGCCTCGCCGAGCGCGTACTCGATGGTGCGCTTACGCCGCTCGATGTCGCCGGCGGCCCAGCCGCGCTCGAACTCGGCCACGAGGCGGGCCTTCTCGTCGGCGTCGATGGCCATGGCCTCGATGCGCGCGATCTCGGCGCGGTGCTGGTCCTTGTACTTCTTCTTCAGCGCGGAGGCGTTGGCGAGTCGCGAGGCGGGCGTCGCGAGCCCGATTCGCGCCATGGCCTCGCGGAAGAGCTGGCGGTCCTCGGCCATGTCGATGGCCTCGGCCTTGGCGCCGATCATCTCCACCCCGAACTTGTCGAGCACGCCGATCTGCTGCAGCGAGAGCGCGCAGTTGAGCGCGGTCTGGCCGCCCATCGTGGGGAGCAGCGCGTCGGGCCGCTCCTTCTCGATGATCTTGGCGACGATCTCGGGCGTGATCGGCTCGACGTAGGTGCGGTCCGCCAGCTCCGGATCGGTCATGATCGTCGCCGGGTTCGAGTTCACCAGCACGATCCGGTAGCCCTCCTCCTTGAGGGCCTTGACCGCCTGCGTGCCCGAATAGTCGAACTCGCAGGCCTGGCCGATGATGATCGGCCCCGCGCCGATGATGAGGATCGAGGAGATATCGGTGCGTTTGGGCATGACGGTCTCGTGCTCGAAGGGGCCGCCCGCGCGTCATGACCCGGTCGTCATGAAAAGAGGCCCGCGCGCGAACGCGTGAGCCTCGTGCCGAGCGGCCCGGCCGCGCGGAGCGGCCAGGATCGCGATGTGTGGGGGTCTATAGACCAAGCACCGCGCGGTGGGAAGGGTCGCGGAGCCGGCGAAGGGGCGGCGTTGCAGCGACGATATCGGAACCGCTCGACACCCGTCGCATTGGCAGGCGCGCCGCGAGGCTCTACGTTTCGTCATTGCACCGCGGGAAAGAGGGAGATGCGAGCCGATGCCGTACACGCGCTGGACCATCGTCACGGGAGCCTCGAGCGGAATCGGCGCCGAGATCGCGCGCCAGTTCTCGGCGATCGGGCACAACCTCGTCCTCGTGGCACGCCGGCGCGAGAAGCTCGAGGCGCTCGCCGCCGAGCTGACCACGGCCGACCGCGGCGCCGTCGAGGTGATCGAGCTCGACCTCGCCCGGCCCGAGGCGCCGGCGGAACTGCACGCGGCGGTGGGAGAGAAGGGGCTGCCGATCCACACGCTCGTCAACAACGCGGGCTTCGGCCTGCGCGGCGACTTCGTCGACCTCGGGCTCGAGGAGCAGATGGCGATGATCGAGCTCAACGTCTCGTCGCTGACGCGGCTCTCGCGGCTGTTCCTGCCCGACCTGATCAAGCGCGGGCAGGGCGGGATCCTCAACGTCTCCTCGCTCGCCGCCTTCCAGGCGGGGCCGCACATGGCGGTCTACTACGCCACCAAGGCCTACGTGCTCTCGCTGTCGGAGGCGCTGCACGAGGAGGCCAAGCCCTTCGGCGTGACGGTCACCGCGCTGTGCCCCGGCGCCACCGAGAGCGAGTTCGGCGCGCGCGCCGGCATGGAGGGCTCGCGCCTGTTCCGCAGCGGGCGGATGGACGCGCAGAAGGTGGCGCGCATCGGCGTCGAGGCCTACCGCGCCGGCCACGCGGTCTCGACGCCCGGCACGCGCAACAAGCTCGTCATGGAGCTCAACCGCTTCCTGCCGCGGGTCGTCATGCGCCGCGCGGCGGGCGCGATGCAGTCGTGAGGCTCACACGACCCGGAGCGTGATCGCCCCGAGCCCGGCGATCGTCGCGCGCATCGTCTCCCCTCGGGAGACCGCGCCGACGCCGTCGGGCGTGCCGGTGAAGATCACGTCGCCGGGGAAGAGCTCGTTGTAGCGCGACAGGTAGGTGATCTGCTCGGCGACCGACCAGATCATGTCGCCGAGGTCGCCCGACTGGCGCGGCGCGCCGTCCACCTCGAGCCGGATCTCTCCCTGGGCGACGTGGCCCACCTGGGAGACCGGGTGGATCGGGCCGATCGGCCCGGAGAAGTCCGCGCCCTTCGCGAGCGCCCAGGGCCGGCGCAGGCTCTTCGCCTCGTCCTGCAGGTCGCGCCGGGTCATGTCGAGGCCGACCGCGTAGCCGTAGACGAGGCCGAGCGCCTCCTCCGTCGTCACGTCGCGCCCGCCGCGCGAGAGCGCGCAGACGAGCTCCACCTCGAAGTGGTAGTTCTGCGTCATCTGCGGGTAGGCGTGCTCGGCGATCGCGTCCGCCGGCACGGGCTGGAGCGCGTCCGCGGGCTTCATGAAGAAGAAGGGCGGCTCGCGGTCCGGGTCGTGGCCCATCTCGCGGGCATGGGCGGCGTAGTTGCGCCCGACGCAGTAGACCCGGCGCACGGGAAACAGCGCGCTCGCGCCGGCGACGGGGATCGCCGGGGTCTCGGGGGCGGGGAAGACGAAGGTCATCGGCGAGCCTCTGGGGTGCCTGTCTGGGGTGTCACGGGGGTCGGGCGTCTGTCGCCGCGATCTGTAGCGGAGCGGCGGGCCTCGCGCCACGCCCGCGCACGCCGGTCTCACATGAGCCCGAGCGCCACCAGCGCCACCACCACGTAGCGCGCCCCCTTCGCCAGGACGACGAGCGGCAGGAAGACGAGGAGCGGCGTGCGCATCACGCCCGCGATCACGGTGAGCGGGTCGCCGACGATCGGCGTCCACGACAGGAGCAGCGAGGCGACGCCCCAGCGCCGGTAGAGCGCCTCGGTGCGCGCGAAGCGCTCCGGTGAGACGGGGAACCGCGGATGGTGACGCAAGCGAACGAGGAAGCGGCCGATGCCCCAGTTCACCAGCGAGCCGGCGACGTTGGCGATCGTCGCGACGGCGACCGCGAGCCACGCCGCCGCCTCGCCGAGCGCGAGCACGCCCACGAGCGCGGCCTCGGAGGTTCCCGGCAGCAGCGTCGCCGAGGTGAAGGCGGAGAGCGCGAGGGCCGCGAGCACGGCGATGTCGCCCAAGGTGACGGGTCCTCTCTCGTGAGCCGCCGTCGCAAATCACGGATCGGCCGCGTCCGCAAGCCGGCTCGCCGCGGCGCACGCGTGCTTGCGCGAATCCTTCCGATAATCTACGTATTCCGCCCCGACGGGCGGTAATTCATTGTCGCCGATGGTGAAAGTTCGATCGCCGCGTTGATCCGGGCGCGGGTCGGTCGCGTACATCGGAGGACGCGGCCTTCTGGTGTCTCGGCCGCTCGAGGTGACTGCAGTGACTCCCACCGGGCAGACGCACGAACAACCGCTCGACACGCTCCTCGCCGGCTATGCGCGCGGCGTGCTGAGCGCGCCGCTGCACACGCTCGTGGCGACGCATCTCGCCATCCGCCCCGAGAGCCGACGCTTCGTCTCGCTGCTCGAGACCGCGAGCGCCGGCGAGATCGAGCGGCTCGATCCCGCTCCGCTGGACGACCGGGACGCGCGGCTCGCGGCGATCTTCGCGGCCGGCGAGGAGCCGATCCGCGCCGTCGCGCGCGGCTTCGCGGGCGACGACGTCGTGCCCTATCCGCTCGCGCGCTTTCTCGGCGCGAGCCTCGCCGACACGCCCTGGCGCACCCTGCTGCCGGGCGTGAAGGAGTATCGCGTCAGCGACAACGAGGACGGCGAGGCGACGCTCTACTGGATCCGCGGCGGCCGCAAGATCCCGTCGCACACGCACGAGGGCTCGGAATACACGCTCGTGCTCAAGGGTGCGTTCTCCGACATTCACGGCCACTACCGGCGCGGCGACATCGCCATCGCCGACATGGACGTCGACCACCAGCCGGTCGCGGACCCCGACGCGGACTGCTTCTGCTTCGCCGTCACCGACGCGCCGTTGACGCTGACGGGCCCAATCGGCCGCATCGTCCAGAAGCTCTTCCGGAACTGAGCGGCCCGACCGCGGCGCAACCGGGTGGGCTCCCCGCGCTGCCGCGCCTTCCTCGTCGAACGGCGCCGCCGCCCGCGCGTGCCGCGCGGACTCCTCGCCTCCGGGGAGGCTGCGATGTCGCGAACGTCGTCGACACGCGCCGACCGCCACCTCCCCGGAGGAGAGGACGGAGGCCGCACGCGGGAGGGTGGGGAGGACGGAGGCGCGGCTCGCCCGAGCAGAGGTAGGCCGGGCCCGGGTCTCACGCCATCGAGACCCCTCACCCTCACGCCGCGCTCTTCTTCTCCTGCGCCACCGGCGGCAGCGCGTTCATCACGCGCGAGGCGGGGAGCGTGACGATCACCTCGGTGCCCTCGCGGGGCTTGGAGCGCAGCTGGAAGCCGCCGCCGTGGAGGTCGACGAGGCCCTTCACGATGGGCAGTCCCAGGCCCGAGCCCTGCTCGGCGGTCTTGATCGCCCAGGTGCCGCGGCCGAAACTCGACATCACGACGGGGATCTCCTCCTCGGGGATGCCCGGCCCCGTGTCCTTGATCGAGACGTACTGCCCGCCCGAGGAGGTCCAGCCGACCTTGATGACGATCTCGCCGCCCTGCGGCGTGAACTTGATCGCGTTCGAGAGCACGTTGAGCACGACCTGGCGGATCGCGCGCTCGTCCGCCCAGATCCGCGGAAGCGATTCGTCGACGTGGCTGCGGATCGCCTGGCCCTTGGCCTTGGCGCGCAGGTTCATCATGTGCGCGCAATCGTCGATGACGTGGGCGAGGGCGATCGCCTCCTCGTTGAGCTCGTAGCGCCCGGCCTCGATGCGCGAGAGGTCTAGGATCTCGTTGATCAGGTTGAGCAGGTGCTGGCCGGACGCGTGGATGTCGGAGGAATACTCCTTGTAGCTCTCGGAGGCGTGGGGGCCGAAGACCTCCCCCTTCATCACCTCGGAGAAGCCGAGGATGGCGTTGAGCGGCGTGCGCAGCTCGTGGGACATGGTGGCGAGGAAGCGCGACTTGGCGAGGTTCGCCTCCTCCGCGCGCCGGCGCGCCTCGTCGGAATTGGCCTTGGCCTGCTCGAGCTCGACGAACAGCGCGTCCTTCTCCGCCCGTGACAGCAGCGTCGAGACGGCGCTCGCGTAGAGGTGGCGGGCCAGGAGCACGAAGAACACCTGCGCGGAGACGATCATCACCGTGAGCGTGAGCGCCTGGGGCGCCGCCGCCCCGATCGTCGCGAGGCCGACCACCAGCAGCAGCGGCGCCAGCCCGGCGTAGACCGCGGCGGGAATCGTCGCGGACAGCGTGGCGATGACGGCCGTGATCATGACGGCGCAGAACAGGACGAAGATCCGCATGTCCTCGGAGGGGACCTGCGAGAGCAGCTGGATGAGATAGCACCAGGCGGCGCCGTGCAGCATCTCGCCGCAGGCGAAGACGCGGCGCCAGACTCCGAGCGTGCGCTCGTCGTCCTCGCTCGCGCGCAGATGGTTGCGGGCGAGCACGTTCATGATCGTCATGGCGAGCAGCGTCAGCGCCAGCCAGATCATCACCGCCGGCATCGGCAGCCAGGTCGTGGCCGCGCCCGCGATCGCCGCGGCGAGCACGTAGAGCGGGATCGCGGCCCCCACGCGGTACTGCGCGAACAGCCGGACGAGCTCGGTCTCGAAGGCGCGTTCCAGGCCCGAGGACGAGGTCAGCTTCTCGCGCGCGGCGCGCACGTCCTGCGCGACGCGCCGGCGGTGCTTGACCTCCCCGGCGACGCTCTCCGTCTCGCGCCTGTCGTCCTGCCCCGCGATGTCCGCCATGGTCCTCGAACGCGCACCCACGGGCCGCGCGATCGATTCGCGCACCCAATCGCGCCCAACCTGCCACCGAATCGTTAAGAGCGGCCTCATGCGCCGGGGGCGGTTCGCTCCGTTTCGGGACGCTCCCGCGCGTCGAGCGGCAGGGCGCCGCGGCGCGCCGCGTCGAGGAGCGCGACGCGGATCGCCGAGGAGAGGTTCGCCTCCCCGCGCGCCGCGTCGATCTCGCCCACGAGGCGCTGAACGGAGACGCCGCGTGCCGCCGCGAGCGCGACGAGCGCCTCCCAGAAGGGCGCCTCGAGCGAGACGCTGGTGCGGTGGCCGGCGATGGCGAGCGAGCGCTTCTCGACCGGGCCGGGCGGCGTCGTCACGGCGTCTCGTCCGGCGGGGGCGCGCCGCCCTCCGTCTCGCGGCGGTGGCCTTCGAGCCGGCGGCGATCCTGCTCGTCGCGCGCGGCCTCGGCGGTGCGCTGCGCCTTCGTGCGCCCGAACAGGACGCGATTCTCCGCCGCGGCGGCCTCCGCCGCCGTGCGGGCCTTGGCCTTGCGCGCCCGGCGCAGGTTGACGATCTCGGCGCTCATGCTCATCCCCCGTCCCGGCTGCGCCCGATCATCGTCTCGGGGCGCACCAGCGCGTCGAACTCCGCCTCCGTCACGGCGCCCGAGGCGAGCGCCTCCTCGCGCAGGGTGGTGCCGTTCGCGTGCGCGGCCTTGGCGATCTTCGCCGCCGCGTCGTAGCCGATCCGCGGCGCGAGCGCCGTCACCAGCATGAGCGAGCGCTCGAGCAGGTCGGCGATGCGCTCGCGCCGCGGCTCGATGCCCACCACGCACTTGTCGGTGAACGAGATCGCCGCGTCCGAGAGGAGGCGCACGCTCTGCAGGAAGGCGTGCGCGATCACCGGCTTGAAGACGTTGAGCTCGAGGTGCCCCTGCGTGCCGGCGAGGGCGATCGTGGCGTTGTTGCCGGTCACCTGGGCGCAGACCATGGTGAGCGCCTCCGCCTGCGTCGGGTTGACCTTGCCCGGCATGATGGACGAGCCGGGCTCGTTCTCCGGCAGCGCGATCTCGCCGAGCCCCGAGCGCGGGCCGGAGCCGAGCAGGCGCACGTCGTTGGCGATCTTGAACAGGCCCGCCGCCATGGCGGTCAGCGCCCCGTGGGCGAAGACGAGCGCGTCGTGGGAGGCGAGCGCCTCGAACTTGTTCGCCGCCGAGAGGAAGGGCAGGCCGGTGAGATCGGCGATCGTCATGGCGAAGCGCTCGGCGAACTCGGGATGGGCGTTGAGCCCCGTCCCCACCGCCGTGCCGCCCTGGGCGAGGTCGAGGAGCGAGGGCAGGGTGGCCTCGATGCGCGCGATGCCGAGGTGCACCTGCGCCGCCCAGCCCCCGAGCTCCTGGCCCAGCGTCACGGGCGTGGCGTCCTGCATGTGCGTGCGCCCGATCTTCACCACCTCCGCGAAGTCGTCCGCCTTGGCGGTGAGCGCGTCGTGGAGGTGCTGGAGCGCCGGGATCAGCCGGTTCGTGATCTCAAGCACGGCGGCGACGTGCATCGCGGTGGGGAACGTGTCGTTCGAGGACTGCCCGCGGTTGACGTGGTCGTTGGGATGGACCGGCGCCTTGCCGCCGCGCGGGTGGCCGAGCGCCTCGTTGGCGCGGTTGGCGATCACCTCGTTCGCGTTCATGTTCGACTGCGTGCCCGAGCCCGTCTGCCAGACGACGAGGGGGAACTCGTCGTCGAGCTTGCCCTGCGCGACGTCGGCGGCGGCGTCGGCGATGGCGTCGGCGATCTCGGCGGGCAGCTCGCCGAGCTCCTTGTTAGCCATGGCGGCGGCCTGCTTGACGAGGCCGAGCGCCCGCACCAGCGGGGCGGGCATGCGCTCCTCGCCGATGCGGAAGTTCTCGAGCGAGCGCTGCGTCTGCGCGCCCCAATAGCGGTGGGCGGGCACGGCGATCGGCCCGAACGTGTCGGTCTCCGTGCGCGTCGCGGGGCTCGCCCCCGCGTCCTCTCGACCCATCCCAGACGACATGGCGCGGTCTCCTCTCGGCCGATCGAAGCCCCACATGTAACCCGGGACGGGCCCGCGCGGCACCCCCCGGAGCCGCCGATCCGCCCACGGAGAGCGCATGGACGAGCCGATCCTCGCGAGACCCCGCTTCCGCCCGCCGGCGCCAACGCCCGGGCGCGCGCCGCCCGACCTGTTCGCCTTCCTGCGCCAGGCCCGCGACAATCCCCTCGCCACCTGGACGAAGGAGCATTTCGAGAAGCCCGTCGTCTACGGCAAGGGCGTGCTCGGGCGCGTCATGGTCGTGAGCGAGCCGCGCGCGATCCGCCACGTGCTCGTCGAGAACGCGCAGAACTACAAGAAGGACCAGCTCACCCGCCGCGTGCTGGCGCCGGGCCTCGGCCAGGGCCTGTTCACGGCGGAGGGCGAAGACTGGCGCATGCTGCGCCGCACGCTCGCGCCGATGTTCTCGCCTCGCCACGTCGCCTCCTTCGGCGGGCCGATGGCGCAGGCCGCCCACGTGCTCGGCCGCCGGCTCGTGCGCCGCGAGGGACGCACCGTCGACGTCGCGGTCGAGACGACGCGGCTGACGCTCGACGTGCTCGAGCGCACGATCTTCACCCACGGCCTGAAGCAGGACCCGGACGCGCTGGGGCGGGCGATCACGCAGCTCTTCGCCGCGATCGGCCCGGTCGACCCGCTCGACGTGCTCGGCCTGCCCGAATGGCTGCCGCGGATCGGGCGCGTCCGGGCGCGCCCGGCGATCGACTTCTTCGCCCGCGTCGTCGACGCGCTGATCGGCGGGCGCCGTGCGCTCGTCGAGAGCGGCGCGCCTGCGCCGCGCGACCTGCTGACGCTGCTGCTCGAGGCGCGCGACCCCGAGACCGGGAAGGGGCTCGACGACCTCGATGTGCGCGCCAACATCGTCACCTTCATCGGCGCCGGCCACGAGACGACGGCGAACGCGCTCACCTGGGCGCTCTACCTGATCTCCCAGGCTCCCGACGTGCGTGCGCGGCTCGAGGCCGAGGTCGATGCGGTCGCGGGCGACGCTCCCGTCGCGGCCGAGCACGCGGCGGCGCTGCCCTACGTCAGGGCGGTGGTCGAGGAGACGATGCGGCTCTATCCGCCCGCCGCCTTCATGAGCCGCGAGGCCATCGCGCAGGACCGCGTCGCCGGCATCCGCCTGCCGGCGGGCACGATCGTGATGATCGCGCCCTGGGTGCTGCACCGCCACGCGCTGCTCTGGGACGACCCCGCCGCGTTCGATCCCGACCGCTTCCTCGGCGCGGCCCGCGCGCGGATCGACCGATACGCCTACCTGCCCTTCGGCGCCGGCCCGCGGGTGTGCATCGGCAACACGTTCGCGCTCCAGGAGGCGGTGCTGGCGCTGGCCGAGATCGTCCGCGTCGCCCGCCTCGACCTCGCCCCCGAGGCCCGCGTCGAGCCGGTCCAGCGCGTCACGCTCAGGCCCCGCGAGGGGATGCCGATGCGGGTGAGCCGGCGGGGGTGAGCGGCATGACGACGGGGATCTCCCGCTCCACCACGATCTCCTGCGGCGTCACACGGCAGACGAAGGCGTGGGTCTCGACGCCGGCCTCCCGCGCCCGCGCATACGCGGCGGCGTAGGCGGGGTCGATGTCGGCGGCGGGGGTGAATCGGTCGGCCTCCATCTGCACGATGGTGACGAGGGCGGCGCGGGCGCCGGCGCGGACCATGGCGGCGAGCTCGTCGAGATGGCGGGCGGAGCGGGCGGCGATGCAGTCGGGGAACTCGGCGAGGCCGTCCTCGCGCATCAGGTGGCAGTTCTTCACCTCGAGATAGAGCGGCGGGAGGCCGTCCCCGTCGAGCAGGAAGTCCACGCGGCTGCGCGCGCCGTAGGCCACTTCCGGCCTCACGCGGGCATAGTCCCGGAAGGGCGCCAGCGCGCCGGCCGCCAGCGCCTCGGCGACGAGGCGGTTGGGGGTGCCCGTGTTGACGCCGACGAGCCGCGCCGCGCCGCCCTTCATGGGCGCGGCCTCGACGATCTCCCAGGACCAGGCGAGCTTGCGCTTGGGGTTCGTCGACGCCGACAGCCACACCCGCGCGCCCGGCTCGGCGAGCCCGAGCATCGACCCCGGATTGGCGACGTGCGCGGTCGCCTCGGAGCCGTCGGGGAGGGCGACGTCGGCGAGGAAGCGCTTGTAGCGGCGGATCAGGCGGGCTTCGACGAGGGGGGCGGGAAAGCGCATGGGCGCAGTGGTAGCGCGGTGAGGTGGGGGAGAGCAATGGAACCGCCGACCCGCTTCCTCCCCGGAGGGGAGGAGTCCGTGCGCAGCGCGGGCGGTGGGGCCGCTCGATATCCTGGCGAGCGGCGTCGCCATCCTCCCCACCCTCCGGCCTTCGGCCTCCGTCCTCCCCTCCGGGGAGGTGGCGGTCGGAGCGCGTCCGCGCACGTCGCATCATCCGCCGACCCGGATCCTCCCCGGAGGGGGGCTCGGCCAGGAGGCCGCTGCGCGCCCTTGCCGCCCGCCGCGCCCGGCGCTAAAGCCTCTCCACGAGGTGCCAAGCATGAGCGAGAGCGTCGGCGAGAGCGTCAACGCGGCGATCCTGGTGATCGGCGACGAGATCCTGTCCGGGCGGACCAAGGACAAGAACATCGGCCACATCGCCGAGTACCTGACCGCGCTCGGCATCGACCTGCGCGAGGTGCGCGTCGTCCCCGACGTCGAGGACGAGATCGTGGCGGCCGTGAACGCGCTGCGCGCCCGCTACACCTACCTCTTCACCACCGGGGGCATCGGCCCGACCCACGACGACATCACCGCCGACAGCGTCGCGAAGGCGCTCGGGCGGTCGATCGACGTCGATCCGCGGGCGGTCGCCATGATGCGCGAGCGCTACGCCGAGGGCGAGCTCAACGCCGCGCGCCTGCGCATGGCGCGCATCCCGCAGGGCGCCGAGCTGATCGAGAACCCGATCTCGAAGGCGCCGGGCTTCATGGTCGACAACGTCATCGTGATGGCGGGCGTGCCCTCGATCATGCAGGCGATGCTCGACGCCGTCGCGCCGCGGCTGCGCACCGGCGCGCGCATGGTCGTCGAGACGCTCGACGCCGGCGGCCTCGCCGAGGGGAGCTACGCCGAGGCGCTCGGAGCGCTGGCGGCGTCGCATCCGGGGGTCTCGATCGGCTCCTATCCGTCCTTCACGGGCGGGGGCTTCCGCAACCAGATCGTCCTGCGCGGGCGCGAGGCGGGGGCGGTGGAGGCGGCGGCCGCGGACGTGCGCGCGCTCCTCTCCCGCCTCACGTCGGACAACGCACCCATCTGACCCGGAACCGCCACCGCCCGCCCGAGAGAGAAAGCCCGCCGCCATGACGCCTCCCACCCCCAAGGCCTTCCCCGTCTCCTGGGACCAGTTTCACCGCGACGCCCGCGCGCTCGCCTGGCGCCTCGCCGAGAGCGGTCCGTTCGAGGCGATCGTGTGCATCACCCGCGGCGGGCTCGTGCCGGCGGCGATCGTGGCGCGGGAGCTCGAGATCCGCATGATCGAGAGCGTCTGCATCGCGAGCTACCACGACTACAAGAGCCAGGGCGGGCTCCAGGTCCTCAAGGAGATCGCGCCGGCCGTGCGTGCGCTCGGCGACGGGCAGGGCAAGGGCGTGCTCGTGATCGACGATCTCGTCGACACCGGCAAGACCGCCCGCGTCGTGCGCGACATGCTGCCGAATGCGCATTTCGCCACCGTCTACGCCAAGCCCGCCGGTCGCCCGCTCGTCGACACGTTCATCACCGAGGTGAGCCAGGACACCTGGATCTACTTCCCCTGGGATCTCGGCTACGCGTTCCAGCCGCCGATCCGCGACGGCGCGGCCGGGTGACGAGCACGCGGTCTCGACGACAGCGTTATTCGTTGATCTTTCGGAACGAATTCATCGCTCTCGCGCGGCGGTCGCGTATCCGCGGCCACCGAAATTCACCACCAGTTAATCCGATGAGACCCTAATGACGGCGCGGCCGGCCCGCGGTGGTAGACGAGCGCCGACCGGTTGCGATCCGAAATTAGGGGCTGAACGACATGTCGATGAACCGCCGCGGCATCGCCGCGCGCCTGGCTTTGGGCTTCGGGTTCCTGCTGGTCCTGATGGGCCTGCTGACCTGGAGCTCCGTCACCGAGATCAACCGTCTCGACCGCAACCTCGCACAGATCAACGACGTCAACAGCGTCCTGCAGCGCTACGCCATCAACTTCCGCGGCTCGGTGCACGACCGCGCCATCGCCATCCGCGACGTCGTCCTCGTCGAGGAGGCTGGCGACCGGCGCGCGGCGATCGACCTCATCGCCGCCCTCGCCGCGACCTATGCCGAGAACGAGCGGGCCATGGCTGCGCTGGTTTCCGAGGTCGACGCCTCCGCGCAGGAGCGGGCGATCCTCGACGACATCGCGGCGATCCAGGCGCGCACGAACCCGCTCGTCGCGGAGATCGTCCGGCTGCAGCAGGCGGGCAACGGGGAAGAGGCCCGCGCCATCCTGCTCGGGGAGGTCAGCGGCCTGTTCACGGACTGGCTCGCGGCGATCAACCGCTTCATCGATTTCCAGGAGGCCCAGAGCCAGCGCATCGGCGCGCGGGTGAGCGAGTCCGCCAGCGGCTTCCAGACGACCGCCCTCGTCGCGCTCCTCGTCGCGGCCGCGCTCGCGATCGCGGCGGCGACCCTCGTCGGCCGCTCGATCACCGTTCCCGTCGCACGCCTCACCGAGGTCATGCGACGCCTCGCCGCCGGCGAGAACGCAGTGGAGATCCCCGGCGAGGCGCGCCGTGACGAGATCGGCGAGATGGCCCGCAGCGTGGTCGTATTCCGCGACAACGCGCTCGAGCGCGCCCGCCTCCAGAGCGCCGCCGATGCCGAGCGGGTCCGCGCGCGCGACCGCCAGGCGCAGCTCGAGGCGCTCATCGCGCGCTTCCGCGAGGTGGTCCAGCGCACGCTCGCGAGCGTCGACGACGGCACGCGCACGATGCGCACGACGGCGGTCGCGTTGAGCGATGTCGCCGGCACCGCCGCCGGGAAGGCGAACGCCGCGCGCGACGCCTCCACCACGGCGGCGTCCGAGGTCCAGGCGGTGGCGAGCGCCGCCGAGCAGCTCTCCGCCTCGATCCGCGAGATCGCGAACCAGGCGGGGCGCGCCTCCGACGTCGTGTCGCGCGCGACGAGCACCGCGCAGCGCACCAACGGCAAGGTCGCCAGCCTCGCGGAGGCGGCCGAGCGCATCGGCGCCGTCGTCGACATGATCCGCACCATCGCCGAGCAGACGAACCTCCTGGCACTCAACGCGACGATCGAGGCCGCCCGGGCCGGGGAGGCCGGCAAGGGCTTCGCCGTCGTCGCCGCCGAGGTGAAGCAGCTCGCCTCGCAGACGGCGAAGGCGACGGACCAGATCGCCGAGCAGATCACGGCGGTCCAGGGCTCGACCCGCGAGAGCGTCGACGCGATCCGTGAGATCGCCGGCGCCGTCCACGAGATCGAGAGCTTCATGCAGGCGATCGCCGGGGCCGTGCAGGAGCAGGACGGGGCGACGAAGGAGATCTCGCGCTCGATCGCCGTCGCGTCCAGGGGCTCCGGAGACGCCACGACGAACGTCGAGACCGTGACGACGGCGATCCACGAGACGTCCGGCCGCGCGGGGGACGTGCGCGACGTCTCCGACCGGCTTTCCGCCGTCGCCGCGGAGCTCTCCGAAGCGGTCGAGGATTTCCTCGGCGCGGTCGCCTCGGACGACGCCGGCGCGGAGGCTTCCGCGCGCCGGCGCCGGGCCGCCTGATCGGTCCGTCGGAACGCGACGGGGCGGCGGTACGCCGCCGCCCCGATCGGCTGCACGGTCGGCGGCGGAACGACGGTTCCGCTTTGGTGGTTGTCGCAGCGGACCGTCGCCATAAGATGGGATCATGCCGCAGACAGACCCGCTCCGCCGCCCCGACCGCCTTCGCCGCACCCTGTTCGGCGCGCTCGTCGCCGCGCGCGGGCGGTTCGGCAAGACCTTCGTCATCCTGGAGGACCAGCAGCGCCAGCCGCTGACGTACCAGCGCCTCGTGCTGGGCGCGCTGCTTCTGGGTCGCAAGCTCGCAGTCGGCACGCGGCCCGGCGAGCGCGTGGCGCTCATGATGCCGAGCGTGCAGGCGGCCGCGGTCGCACTCTTCGGGCTCAACGCCATGGGCCGCGCGGCGGCGATGCTCAACTTCACCGCCGGCGCGCGAAACCTGCGCGCCGCCTGCGAGACGGCGGGCATCTCGACCATCGTCACCTCGCGCAAGTTCATCCAGGACGGCGGGCTCGACGAGCCGCTCGCGGCGATCGCCGAAGGGCGCCGGGTCGTCTACCTGGAGGACGTGCGCGCCGGGATCACGAGCCTCGACAAGATCCGCGCCCTCATCGACGCGCTGTTTCGCGCCAAGGCCATCGCGAAGCGCTCCGGCAGCCCCGACGATCCCGCTGTGATCCTGTTCACCTCCGGGGCGGAGGGCGCGCCCAAGGCCGTATGCCTGACCAACGCGAACGTCATCGCGAACGCCGTGCAGATCGCCGAGCACGCGGGCGACGCGCTGACGCCGGCGGACACGATCTTCTCCCCGCTGCCCATCTTCCACTCCTTCGGGCTCACGGCCGGCCTCGTGCTCGGGCTGCTCAACGGCTACAAGGTCGTGCTCTACCCGAGCCCGCTGCACTACCGCCTGATCCCCAAGCTGATCGCGGGGACGAAGGCGACGTTCCTGCTGGCCACCGACACGTTCCTGCAGGGCTATGCCCGGGCGGCGGGGGAGGGCGATCTCGCGAGCCTGCGCTACGTCATCGCCGGCGCCGAGCGGATCAAGGAGGAGACGCGCCGGCTCTACGCCGGGACGGGGGCGGAGATCCTCGAAGGCTACGGCGCCACCGAGTGCGCGCCGGTGCTCGCCTGCAACCTGCCCGACCGCAACCGCCACGGCTCCGTCGGTCCGTTCCTGCCCGCTATGGAATGGAAGCTCGAGCCGGTCGAGGGCATCCGGCAGGCGGGTCGGCTCTTGGTGCGCGGGCCCAACGTCATGGCCGGCTATCTCGCGCCCGACGGGTCGGGGCGCATCGATCGGCCCGTGGACGGCTGGTACGACACCGGCGACATCGTATCCGTGGAGGACGGGTTCGTGACGATCCGCGGGCGCGCCAAGCGCTTCGCCAAGATCGGGGGCGAGATGATCTCCCTCGCGGCGGTGGAGACGATGGTCCAGGAGCTCTGGCCCGAGTACAACCACGTCGTCGTCGCCCTGCCGGACGCCCGCAAGGGCGAGCAGCTCGTCCTCGTGTCCGACAAGCCGGAGGCCGACCGCGACGCGGTGCTCGCGCACGCGCGCGAGCGGGGCTTCCCGGAGCTGTGGGCGCCGCGCGCCGTGCTGGTCGTCGCCGCCGTTCCTGTGCTCGGATCGGGCAAGATCGACCACGTCGCGACCGTGGAAATGGCCCGCTCACTACTTCCTATGCTGTAAAATCAGGTGGGCGGCACCGCGTCCGAGTAGGCCGGCACGCGTTCGACCGCGAATCGGGTCTCGATCCGCCGGTCCGGCGCGGTACGCCCCCAGAACCCGCGGCCCTTCTCGTAGCCGAGGCTGGGAAAGGCGGAGAGCTTGTCGAGGATGAAGGCGACGGCGTCCTCGTGCCGCCCGAACGCGTCGGGGAACGCGTCGCTCTCGACGGTCCGCCCGTCGGGTCCCACCACGCGCCAGGTGACGGTGTAGCCCATGGCCACCTCCTCGATTTCCGTGACCGTAAGGATAGCGTCTCGCGGCGTGCCGTCCAGGACGTTGTCGCCCGATGGTTTCCGATGTCTCGTGGAGTTTACGCATGCCGCAGCGTCAGACGCGGCGTCGCCGCGCCCTCCGGCACGCCGCGCGCGCGCCGCGCCGGGCGCAGCGACTCATGGCTGTTGATGCATCCGGCAGGAAACGGCTAACGTCGAGCCGCCGACCCTCTTTCCCGCGACGCGATTCGATGCTCGACGACGACCCGCCGCATTTTCACGGCCATCGCGACCGCCTGCGCGCGCGGTTCGTCGACGTGGGCGGCGATTCGCTGCCCGACTACGAGCTGCTGGAGCTCGTGCTCTTCCGCTCGATCCCGCGGCGGGACGTGAAGCCGCTGGCCAAGGAGCTGATCCGCCGCTTCGGCGGCTTCGCGGAGGTGCTCGGCGCCTCGCGCGGGCGCCTGTCGGAGGTCGGCGGGCTCGGGGAGGCGACGATCCTGGACCTGAAGATCGTCGAGGCGGCGAGCCGCCGGCTCGCGCGCGGGGCGATCGCCAAGCGGCCGGTGCTGTCGTCCTGGGCGGCGGTGCTGGAATATTGCCGAACCGCGATGGCCTTTTCCGAGCGCGAGCAGTTCCGCATCCTGTTCCTCGACAAGAAGAACGCGCTCATCGCCGACGAGGTGCAGCAATCGGGGACGGTCGATCATACGCCGGTCTACGTGCGCGAGGTGGTGAAGCGCGCGCTCGAGGTCTCCGCGACGGCGATCATCCTCGTGCACAATCACCCGTCAGGCGACCCGACACCGTCCTCCGCCGACGTCCGCATGACGCGCGAGATCGCGGATGCCGCGCGTCCGCTCGGCGTGGTCGTGCACGACCACATCATCGTGGGCCGCGACGGGCATGCGAGCCTCAAGGGGCTCAAGCTGATCTGACCGCGGCGCGGGGTCGTCGTCACCCCTCGGCCGGGCCGCACTCAGTGGAGGCGGCGGCTCGCCACGATTCGTACGGGCGCGGGCTGCGGACGCATCAGCGTCCAGCCCAGCCGATCGAGCGCGATGGCGCGGCGCGCGACCTCCGTGGCGCGGGCGGTGAAGCCCTCGTCGCGCAGGATGCGAGCCTGCTTGACCATGACGCGGGCGAGATCGAGCAAGCGGCGAGCCTTCTGTCGGGTCTGCATGGGTGTCGTCCTTCGTTGAGCCGACGCGCGCGGCGCACGACCCGTCTTCGCGAGTGTGGACCGCGTCGCACCGTCCGCCAAGCGCGATCGGCTCCGTTCTGGCGTGCGAGCGACGCCGCGTCGCAGGTCCGCGGGGAGCGCGCGCGCGTAGGCGAGGGCATGTCGACGGGTCGGGTGAGGAGCGGAGAAGGCGTGGCGGAGCAAGGAAAACCGGGCATCGCGGTGATCGGCGCGGGGCTCGCGGGCGGGATCGTCGCGCGCGATCTCGCGGCGGCGGGGCGGCGCGTTCACATTGTCGAGAAGAGCCGCGGCGCGGGTGGGCGCATGGCGACCCGCAGGACGCCGGAAGGCCTCTCCTTCGACCACGGCGCGCAGTTCTTCCGTGCGCACGGTCCCGACTTCGGGGCCGAGATCGCGGCGTGGGCGGCCCGCGGCCTCGCGGCGCCCTGGGGCGCGGATGGTCGCTTCGTCGGCGCCCCGGCGATGAACGTCCCGGTGAAGGCGCTCGTCGCCGGCCTGCCCCTCGCGGTCGGCAGCGCCGTCGGCGCGATCACGGGCGCGCCCGGACGCTGGGAGCTCACGCTCGCGGATGGCGGGCGGCTCGGCCCCGTCGCGGCGGTGCTCGTCACCGCGCCCGCGCCGCAGGCGGCGACGCTCCTCGCTCCCGTCGCCCCCGCGCTCGCCGAGGCCGCGGGTGGCGTGCGCTACGCGCCCTGCCTCGCCCTGATGCTCGCCTACCCGCCCGACGCGCTCGCGGATGCGCCGGTCCCGGCGCAGCGCCCGGACCATGGCGCGATCGCCTGGATGGCCGAGGAGGCGTCGAAGCCCGGACGCGCCACGGGGGCGCCGCGCCGCATCGTCGTGCACGCGACGCCGGCCTGGTCGCGCGCGCACCTGGAGGAGACGCCCGAGGCGATCGCGCAGGCGCTCCTCGCCGAGGCCGCGCCGCTGCTCGCGGCCAGCGCCGCGCCGCTCCACGCGGTCGCGCATCGGTGGCGCTACGCCCTCGTGGAGGAGCCGGTCGGGCGTGCCTGCCTGTGGGATGCCGAGAGCGGCCTCGGTGCGGCGGGCGACTGGTGCCTCGGCGGGCGCGTCGAGGCGGCCTACGACAGCGGTCGCGCGCTCGCCCGCGCGGTTCTGGGGGAGGCGAGCCGATGAGCCGGAACGAGGATACGACGGCCCCGGGGCGGGCCCCCGAGCTCACCGTCTACTACGACGGCGCCTGTCCGCTCTGCCGGACCGAGATCGGGCATTATTCCCGCTGCCGCGGCGCGGAGCGCATCGCCTTCGTCGACGTCTCCGACGCCGCTGCCGATCCCGGGCCGGACCTGCCCCGCGAGGCGGCGCTCGCGCGCTTCCACGTGCGCGACGCGCAGGGAGGCCTCGTGTCGGGGGCCGAGGGCTTCGCCCGGCTCTGGCGCGTTCTCCCGGCTTGGCGCCCGGCCGCCGCGGTCGCGCGCCTGCCGGGGGTAGGGTGGCTCCTGGAGCTGGCCTATCGCGGCTTCCTGCCCCTGCGCCCCCACCTGGCGCGCCTCGTCGCGCGGCGGCGGGTGTAGCACAGGCCCAAGTGGCTCTTCGGGGCGTTCGCTCCCCTCCGGCGCGGAGCCGGCGCCGATCAACCCTCCATTCAGGTTTCCGATTTACGAAACGGAACATGCCCGTATCGACGGAGACCGCACGCCGTGAACGCATCGACCGAGACGCACGAGATCCGATCCGCCGCCACCGACGAGACCGCGTCCCGCGGCGGCATCCGCATCCGCATCGCCGCCGGCTTCGCGGCGCTGCTCGTGCTGGCGCTCGGCGTCGCGCTGTTCGCGGCCTGGAACGTGTCGAGCCTCACGCGCGACTTCGACACCTATGCCGAGGTCGTCTCGGAGAGCGAGCGGGCGCAGGCGATCAACCTCGCCCTCGTGGAGATCTCTCTCGCCGCGCGCGACGCGCTGGTGAGCGGCGATGAAGAGGCCCTCGCCGGGATCGCTGCCCGCAGGGCCGCTCTCGACGCGATGATCGGCGATGCGCTCGCCGCCACCGCCGATCCGCGCCGGCGCGCCCTGGTGGAGGACATCGCCGCCCGCTTCACCGCCTTCTCCGAGGGGCTCGACCGGCTCTTCGCCGACAGCGCAGCGCTCGACGCCGTCGTCGCCGACGTGATCGACCCGGCGGTCGAGAGCGCCATCGGCACGATGAACCTCGCGATCTACACGGCATCGATGGACCAGGACATGCAGGCCTCGACCGGGCTCTCCATCGCCATGAAGGACCTGCTCACCGCGCAGGTGGCGCTCGGGCGCTACCTGTCGGGCACGAGCGACGATCCGCAGCTCGCCGTCACCAGCATCGACCTCGCCTTCGATCGCGCCGGCGGCCTGTACGCCGGCGTGTCTCACGCGGGGCGCAAGGCGCAGCTCGGCGAGGTGCTCGGGCAGATGGAGACCTTCCGCCGCGGCATGCAGCAGGCGGTGGCGCTCTCGGACGCGCAGGCCGCGCTGCGCCTCGAGGTGCTCGGCGCCGCCGAGCGCGCCGTCGGCGAGGCCTCCGCCGCCATCGCCGCGGACGCCGCCCGCGAGGCGGCGGCGATCGGGGAGGGGACGACGGCGTCCGCCGCGACCACGGTGGGCCTGACGCTCGCGACGTCGGCGGGCCTCGCGGTGCTCGGCATCGCCATCGCCGTGCTGATCGGCCGCTCGATCGCAAAGCCCGTCTCCGCCATGACGGACGCGATGAACCGGCTCGCCCACGGCGACACGACCGTCGAGGTCCCCGGCCGCGACCGCCGCGACGAGATCGGCGCCATGGCCGCGGCGGTGGAGATCTTCCGCAGGAACGCCATCGAGCGCGCCCGCCTCGCGGGGGAGACCGAGGCGGAGGCGCAGGCGCGCGCGGCGCGCCAGCGCGCGGTCGAGACGCTGGTGGGCGAGTTCCGCGGCGAGGTCGGCTCGCTGCTCGCCCGCGTGTCCGACCAGATGGAGCGCATGCGCGAGACGGCGGGCACGCTCAGCGCCATCGCCGCCGCCACCGCCCGCACGACGGACGAGACGGCGACCGAGAGCCGCGAGAGCGCCCAGACCGCCACCGTCGCGGCGGAGGCGGCCGCGAGCCTCGCGGCGGCGATCGACGAGATCGCCCGCACCGTGGGCGAGACGACCGAGGTCGTCTCCCGCGCGACCCGCACCGCAGACGAGACGAGCGGGCGCGTCGCCGGTCTCGCCGAGGCCGCCCGCCGCATCGGCGACGTCGTCGAGCTGATCCGCTCGATCGCCGAGCAGACGAACCTGCTGGCGCTCAACGCCACCATCGAGGCGGCGCGCGCGGGCGAGGCGGGCAAGGGCTTCGCGGTCGTGGCGGGCGAGGTGAAGTCGCTCGCCGACCAGACCGCCAGGGCCACCGCCGAGATCGGCCAGCAGATCGCCGGCATCCAGGCCGAGACCGGTGAGGCGGTCTCCTCGATCGAGCGCATCGCGTCGATCATGAAGGAGGTCGACGTGCACACCACCGCGATCGCCGCGGCGGTGGAGGAGCAGGGCGCCTCCACGAGCGAGATCTCCCGCAACGTCGAGGCGGCGGCGCGCACCAGCGAGGCGGCGGCGCGCAACATCGGCACCGTCCAGGCCTCGACGGCCCGCGCCACCGGCTCCGCCGACGCGGTCGACGAGGCCTCCCGCGCCGCCGCGGAGGAGACGCGCCGGCTCTCGCAGACGATCGATCGCTTCCTGGAGCGGGTCGCGGCGGCCTGACCCGGTCACGCTCCGTGCCGGCGGCGCCTGCGCCGCAGCATCGCCGCTCCGACCGCGAGGAGCGCGAGCGCGGCGGGGTAGGCGAGGGCGGCGCCCTGGAGCGCGAGGAGCGCGCCGACGATCACGACCACGGCCGCGCCGAGGACGCGCTCGGCCGGGCGATCGGCGATCACCACGAGGCAGGCGGCGGCGATCGCGAACAGGACGACGAAGTTCTGGCCCGCGAGCGCGAGAAGGCGATCGAGGCCGAAGGCGCCGATCGCATCCGCCGCGAGCACGGCGAGCAGCGTCGCCACCGTCGCGGCGACCGCGACGAGCGGCCGCCCGCCCTTCGTCGCCGCGAGGCCAGCGGGCAGCGTCCCCTCGCGGGCGAGGCCGAAGACCATCCGTGACACGCCCCAGACCGCGCCGGTGAGGTTCGCGAGCACGATCAGCACCGCCGTCGCGGCCACCGCGATCGCACCGGCGTCCCCCAGCATCGGCCGGAGTATGGCGACGAAGGGTGCCTCGTGAAGCCCGGCGAGGTCCCGCGTCTGCGCGAGCCAGGCGATGGCGGCGTAGAGCGCCACGGCGATCGCGAAGGACGCGAGCATCGCGCGCGCGTAGTCCCGGCGCGGGTCGCGGAACTCCTCCGCGATGCCGGCGCCGACCTCCCAGCCGGTGAAGGCGAAGAAGATCATCATCATCGGCGCGATCAGCCGCGCGGCCTCGATCTGCGCCGGCCACGGCGCGAAGCCGGCGGGCGAGGGCTCCGTGCCGAGGAAGCCGACGGCGAGGAACAGCAGGATCACGCCGAGCACGGCGGACGCCACGACGCTCATCGCGCGCGCCGCGCCGTCGCCCGGCATCAGGTGCGGCACGAGCGCGCCGACGATCAGTGCGGCTGCCCACGGATGCGGCGCGCCGCCGAGGGCGGACGCCGCGTAGTGGCCCCCCACGAGTGCGATCGAGGGCAGGCCGAAGGCCACCGCGCCGAGGAAGAGGATGCCGGCGATCTCGCGCCCGGCCCGCCCGAAGGCCCGGTCCGCATAGGCCGCGATGCCGCCGGCTTCCGGATATCGCCGCCCGAGGAGGATGAAGATCGCCAGCAGCGGCAGCGCCAGGACCGCGCAGGCGAGCCAGGCGACGAGCGCATGATCGCCCGCCGCGCCGACCGCGAGCCCCGGCAGCGTGAGCAGCCCCGCGCCGATCACGATCGTCAGCAGCACGGACGTCCCGCGCAGCACGCCGAGGGTGCGGCGCAGGTCGGTACGTGCCTCGGATCGCGGCATGGCAAGAGGCCCCTTCGTTCGCATCGCAGCGCAGCGCCGAGTCGGTCAGAGTTCGACGTCACGCATCGCAATCATGTATATTGCGCCCGTGTCAAGAGCTATCGAGCCGTGCCGCGCGCCCGAGGGCAGCCGGATCACGTCCCCGGGGCCGCAGATCTCCTCGCCGTCTTCCCAGTAGAAGCGCAGCGAGCCGTCGAGCACGACGATCGTCTCGTCCGTTCCGTGCATGTGCCAGGCGTGCTCCTTGCCCGCCTGGTCGCGCTGCACCTCGACGCAACCCTGCTCGGGCAGAGCGGCCGAGATCAGGCTCCATGCGCGCGCGGGGTCGACCTTCTCCCTCAGGATCTCGATCGTCGTCATGTCACGCTCTCCTCGATCGGCAGGGTGTGGAACGGGCAGCGCCGATCGTCGCCTGCCCCGTCGTCCAGGAAGTACTGCGCGAACTCGCGGTTGCCGGGGTCGCCGTAGCGTCCGAGCACCGCGGCCACGGGCGTGTCGTCGTAGCGCTGCAGGCGCGCGCGCACCGCGGCGAAGGCGCGCCTCGCCTGGTCGTCTGTCCCGAGGATGCCGTCGAAGACCCAGCGCGGCTGGAACGTGAGCGTCAGGGCGGGCGAGTAGCGGCTGCGCCGCGCTCGATGATCCGGCGTGTTGCACACGACGAACAGGGGCTCGCCGGCGAAGCAGAACTCCCAGTCGGGATCGTCGAGCTCCCGCGGCACGCCGGCCGGCCACGGTGCCCGATCGCGCGCGGCGATGCCCGCCAGCAGCGACCAGAAGCGCTGCCGGTACTGCGCCACGCCGAGGCTCTCGCACGGCCGCGAGAACGCGACGAGCGACGTGTGCCTGCCGAACGAGCGCGCGCGGGGAACGAAGGCGCCCAGCGCGTCGGTCAGCGCATCCGCCGTCATCTCCTCGCAGAAGACGAACCGCAGCTCGTCGGCCGCGAAGGCGGACACGCCGTAGATGCAGGGGAACGGCAGATCGCTCGCGGTCATCCGCTGTGCGAAATCCACGAACGCGTGCCGTCGCCAGTCGTCGGGGGCGAACTCCCGCGTCGCCTCCTCGGCGCTGTAGAGTTGCATGGCTTCCCTCCCAAGAACGTTTCGGATCGGAATGCACCCCCAAATCGATCAATTCAAGCTTGCATTCCGGCGTCGATTCGGCGAAACGGTCACACGGGATGAGCAATCTTAGAATGCGTTCGAGAAGATCGTGCATGACGGAGCCCAGGGATGAAGCTGACGCCGCGGGACAGGGACATCCTGTCGCTGCTCACCAAGGATGCCCGCATGTCGATCACGGGCATCGCACGCGAGGTCTCCGCGTCGCGCATGACCGTGAAGGAACGCATCGAGATGATGTGCGAATGCGGCGTGATCGGCGGTTTCACGATCGTCAACGGGGCCGCCGACGACGGTCTCGAGGCACCGGGCGAGGAGATCTTCTTCTTCGCGGCCGTGGACGAGAGATCGCGGTCCAAGGTCTGGAACAGAATTCGTCGTTCAGCCCATGTCGTCGGCGTCTGGGCGCTTTCCGACACGAGCGAGTTCCTGGTACTCGCGCGCGCGTCTACACGGCTGGAACTGGAGGACACCTACGAGCAGATTGCGTGCATCGAGGGGGTGGTATCCATCAAAGCGCGCACCGTCCTGCGCCGACACCTCGTCCCGGGCCGATGAGGCGAGGCTGATCCGCTTCCACATCGCGCGGCGCTCGACGGTGTCCCCTTGCACCACGCTTCCCGCCGTCCGACCTTGAGCGTTCCCCGCGGCCCCCGGAGCCCCCATGGACGCCTACCTCCCCCAGGCCTTCGCCTTCCTCCTCGGCGCCATACTCGCCCCGCCGCTGTTCGAGCGGCTGGGGCTCGGGACGGCGGTGGGGTATCTCGTGGCGGGGGTGGTGATCGGGCCTTCCGTGCTCGCCGTGTTCGACGATGCCGACGCCGTGATGGGGATCTCGCAGCTGGGCGTCGTGCTGCTGCTCTTCGTCATCGGGCTCGACACGCGCCTGTCGCGGCTCGTCGCCATGAAGGCCGACATGCTCGGGCTCGGGCTGGGGCAGGTCGCCGTCGCCGGCGCCCTGCTCGGGGCGATCGCCTGGGGGCTCGGCCTCGCGCCCGCCGCGTCGGCACTCGTCGGCTTCGCCTTCGCGCTCTCGGGCACCGCCATCGCGCTGCAGATCCTCGAGAAGCGCGCCGCGCTCGGCTGCCCCTACGGCCGGCGCAGCTTCGCCGCGCTGCTGACGCAGGACGTGCTGACGGTGCCCGTTCTGGCGCTCGCGCCGATCCTGCTCGGGGCGGGCGCGATGGGCGCGAGCGCCACGGGCTCGGCCTGGGGCGACGCGGCGCTGGCGCTCGGCGTCGTCGCCGGCATCGTGCTCGCGGGACGCTACGTCCTCGATCACCTCTTCCGCATCGTCGCCTCCGCCGGGGCGCGGGAGGTGATGACGGCCGCGGCGCTTCTCGTCGTGCTCGCCGCCGCGCTCGCGGCCCGAACGGCGGGACTGTCGATGGCGCTCGGCGCCTTCCTCGCGGGGGTGATGCTCGCGGGCTCCTCCTACCGCCACCAGCTCCAGGCCGACGTCGAGCCCTTCCGCGGGCTCCTGCTCGCGCTGTTCTTCATGTCGGTGGGCATGCTGATCGACCTCGGCGACCTCGCGGCCCGCATCGATCTCGTGCTCGGACTCCTCGCGCTGTACCTCGCCGTCAAGATCGCCGCGACCGCCCTCGTCGCGCGGCTCTCCGGCTCGACCACGCGCGAGGCGATCAAGATCGGGCTCGTGCTGTCGGCGGCGGGCGAGTTCGCCTTCGTGCTGGCACCGCTGGCGGGCGCGCTCGGCCTCGTCTCGGCGGAGGACGTCGGTCTGATGATCGCGCTCGCGGCGCTTTCCATGGTCGCCTGCCCGCCGCTGGCGGCGGCCGGCCAGCGACTCCTCGCGGCAACCGCGCCGCGGGAGCGGATGGAGGAGGATTTCGAGGGGGCCGGCGGCTCCGCCATCCTGATCGGCTTCGGCCGCTTCGGCCAGATCGCCTCGCAGATGCTGCTCGCGGAGGGCGTCGAGACGACGCTGATCGACCGCGCGCCGGACCGCGTGCGCAATGCGGCGCGCTTCGGCTTCAAGGTCTATTTCGGCGACGGCAACCGCCTCGACGTGCTGCGCGCCGCCGGCGTCGAGCAGGCGCGGCTCGTCTTCGTGTGCATCAAGGACCCGGACACCTCGCTCGCGATCTGCCGGCGGCTGCGGGAGGAATATCCGCTCCTCACCATCTACGCGCGCGCCTACGACCGCACCCACACGATCGCCCTCGACGAGGCGGGGATCGCGCTCTCGGTGCGCGACACGTTCGAGAGCGCGGTGCGGGCGGGGCGCGAGGTTCTCGTCGCGCTCGGCGTCTCGCCCGACCGCGCGGCGGTCGTGGAGGAGGACGTGCGCCGGCGCGACCTCGAGCGGCTCGAGGCGCAGAAGCTGGCCGGGATCGAGGCCGGCAAGGACATCCTCCACCAGAAGACCATGCGCCCCGAGCCCCTGCGCCCGCCCTCGCGCAAGGGTCGCGCGCTCAACGAGGAGGCGCGGGTGTTCGTGGAGGAGGACGGGGAAGAGGGAGCGGAGCGCCCGGCTGCGGAGTAGGGCGCGGGGCCGGCGACGAGCGCCGCCCCGCTTCCTCCCGGGAGGGTAGGAGTCCGCGCGGAGCGCGGGCGGTGGGGCCGTTCGAACAGCCTGGAGAGCCGGCCAGCCGCCCTGCTCACCCTCCGGGGAGGTGGCGCTACACCAGGCGGCGGCGGGCGCTGGCCGTGTGCTCCTTGACGACCATCTCGGTCTCCGGATCGACCTCGCGCAGGAGCACGTCGTAGCCCCACAGGTCGGCGAGGTGCTGGAGCGTGCGGCGGGTGTCGCTCTCCTCGAGCCCGACGCGATTGAGCATCGTATGCTGGAGGATGAGCCGCCGGTCGCCGGCGAGGTCGACGTCGACGATCTGGATGTCGGGGTCGGTATGCGCCACGTCGTACTGCATGGCCAGCGACCGGCGCAGCTTGCGGTAGCCACGCTCGTCGTGGATGGCCCGCACCTCGAGATCGGGCTCGTCCTCGTCGTCGACGACGTGGAACATCTTCAGCTTGCGCATGAGGTGCGGCGAGAGAAACTGGAGGATGAAGCTCTCGTCGCGGTAGTTCGCCCACACGTCGCGCAGCACCGCCATGTGGTCGCCGCGGCCGGCGATGTCGGGGAACCACTCCCGATCCTCGTCCGTCGGAGTCTCGCAGATGCGCTCGATGTCCTGCATCATGGCGAAGCCGAGCGCGTAGGGATTGATGCCGCCGTAATGCGGCTCGTCGAACTGCGGCTGGTAGACCACGTTCGTGTGCGAGCGCAGGAACTCCAGCATCGCGCCGTCCGAGATGCGTCCGGTCTCGTGCAGCCGGTTCATGATCTTGTAGTGGACGTAGGTGGCGCAGCCCTCGTTCATGACCTTGGTCTGGCCCTGGGGATAGAAGTACTGCGCGATCAGCCGCACGATGCGCAGCGCTTCGCGCTGCCACGGGGCGAGCTTGGGCGCCGTCTTCTCCAGGAAGTAGAGGATGTTCTCCTGCGGCAGCTGAAGCAGCGCGTGGCGGCGCAGGAGCTCGGCGTCGTCGGGCGTGCCCTTGTCCTTGGTGGGGACGGTGCGCCACAGGTCATTGTACATCCGCTCCTCGTGGAGCCGGCGCTCGCGCTCGCGCTTCTCCTCGGTGCGCAGGTCCGGGCGGACCTTGCGCGGGTAGCGATGCACCGCCTGGCTCATCAGCGCGTGCGCGGCGTCGAGCATCATCTCCACCGGCCCGTGGCCGTAGCGCTCCTCGCAGTCCGAGATGAAGCCCTTGGCGAATTCGAGATAATCGAGGATGCCGTCGGCGTCTGTCCACTGCTTGAACAGGTAGTTGTTCTTGAAGAAATGATTGTGGCCGAACGCCGCGTGCGCGATCACGAGAGTCTGCATCGTCGCCGTGTTCTCCTCCATGATGTAGGAGATGCACGGGTTGGAGTTGATGACGATCTCGTAGGCCAGCCCGCGCATGCCCTTGCGATAGCTCGCCTCCTGCGCGGCGAAGTGCTTGCCGAAGGACCAGTGCTTGTAGAACAGCGGCATCCCGATCGACGAATAGGCGTCGAGCATCTGCTCGGCGGTGATCACCTCGACCTGGTTGGGGTAGACGTCGAGCCCCAGCTCGTTCACCGCCACGTCCTCGCAGGCGTCGAACACGCGCTGGATGGTGTCGAAATCCCAGTCCGCCCCCTCGAAGAGGAGGCCGTCGGGCAGGTCGCCGCGGCGAAGCGCGGGCTTGGGGGTCGTCGGTTCGGCGAGGCTCATGCGCGTCTCCCCCGCATCCTTGCTGTCGTGACGGGTCAGGCCGTCGCCCGCTCGCCCTTCTTGGCGAAGAGCTCGCGGAAGACGGGATAGATGTCGCGGCGGTGGCGGACCTTGCGCATGGCGATCTGCGCGCCCGCCGTGCGGGCGAGGTCGTAGGTGCGCCACAGGTCGCTCTGCCGGTAGCCGAAGCCCATCGGGCTGTCGTCCTCGCGCCCCACCTCCAGGTAGGCGAAGTACTGGCATGCCGGCAGGATCTCCTCGGTCAGGAGCGCCGATGTCTTGGCGTTGTCCGAGGAGGTGTTGTCGCCGTCCGAGGCCTGGGCGGCGTAGATGTTCCAGTCCTCCGGCCGGTAGCGCTCGCGCATGACGCGGATCATCTCCTCGAGCGCGGTGGAGACCACCGTTCCGCCGGTCTCCGGGGAGTAGAAGAACGTCTCCTCGTCGACCTCGGACGCCTCGTGCGTGTGGCGGATGAAGACGATCTCCACGTGCTTGTAGCGGCGCTTGAGGAACAGGTAGAGCAGCGTGAAGAAGCGCTTTGCGAGGTCCTTCATGTGCTCCGTCATCGAGCCGGAGACGTCCATGAGGCAGAACATCACCGCCTGCGCCACCGGCCGCGGCGTCGATTCCGACCGACGGTAGCGCAAGTCGATCGGATCGATCCACGGGATCGCCCGGGTGCGCTTCCTCATGCGCGCGAGCTCCTCGCGCGCTTCCTCCAGCCGGATCGGGTCGTCGTGCGTGCGCTCGAGCTCGGCGATCTCCTCCTCGAGCGCCGCCATAGCGTCCGGCCGCGGGCGGCGCAGGGCGATGCGACGCGACAGCGAGTTGCGCATCGTGCGGGTGAGCGCCAGGTTCGCCGGCGATCCCGTCACCGAGAACCCGGCGCGCCGCCAGCTCAGCTGCTCGGTCGTCGCGAGCTTGCGCTTGGCGAGGTCGGGCAGCTCCAGGTCCTCGAGGAAGAGGTCGACGAATTCCTCGTGCGTGAGGGCGAAGCGGAAGTCGTCCTCGCCCTCGCCGCCGGGCGAGCCCTGCGAGCCGCCGCCCCCGCCGCCGCGGGGCGGGCGCGGGATGCGCTCGCCCTCGACGTAGTCCTTGTTGCCGGGCAGGAGGTAGTCCCGCACGCCGCCCTCGGAGGAGCGCCGCAGCCGCGGCTCGCGCACCCCGTCGAGCGGTATCGAGACCTCGCCGCCGGCCTCCAGGTCCTTGATCGAGCGCTCCTTGGACGAGTCGCGCACGGCACGCTTCACCAACGCCTTCGCCCGGCGCAGGAAGCGCTGTCGGTTCGCGAGGCTCTTGCCACCCGGGTTCAGCCGGCGGTCGACGATATGCATCAAGGCGCCTCTTTCGCGCGGGCTGGGCTCAGCCCGCCTGCTTCACGCGCATGTACCACTCTACCAGACGTCGCACCTGCCGCTCGGTATAGCCCCGTTCGGTCATCCGGTCCACGAAATCGGAGTGCTTCTTCTCGGTGTCGGAGTCCTTCTTCGAGCCGAAGCTGATCACCGGCAGGAGCTCCTCCACCTGGGAGAACATGCGCCGCTCGATGACCTCGCGGATCTTCTCGTAGGAGGTCCAGCTCGGGTTCTTGCCGCCGTGGCTCGCCCGCGCCCGCAGCGAGAACTTGACGACCTCGTTGCGGAAGTCCTTGGGGTTGGCGATGCCGGCGGGCTTCTCGATCTTCGTCAGCTCCTGGTTGAGGAGCTCGCGGTTGAGGAGCTGGCCGGTGTCGGGGTCCTTGAAGTCCTGGTCCTCGATCCAGGCGTCCGCGTAGTCCACGTAGCGGTCGAAGAGGTTCTGGCCGTAGTCGTGGTAGCTCTCGAGATAGGCCTTCTGGATCTCGTTGCCGATGAACTCGGCGTAGCGCGGGGCGAGCTCCGCCTTGATGAACTCGACGTAGCGCTTCTCGGTCTCGTCGGGCAGCTGCTCGCGGCGCACCGTCTGCTCGAGCACGTACATCAGGTGAACGGGATCGGCCGCGATCTCGATCGTGTCGTGGTTGAACGTGGCGGCGAGCACCTTGAAGGCGAAGCGGGTCGAGATCCCGTCCATGCCCTCGTCGACGCCGGCCGCGTCCCGGTACTCCTGGATCGAGCGCGCCCGCGGGTCGACCTCCTTGAGGCTCTCGCCGTCGTAGACGCGCATCTTCGAATAGAGGTTCGAGTTCTCGTGCTCGCGCAGGCGCGAGAGCACCGCGAAGCGCGCCAGCATGTCGAGCGTTCCGGGCGCGCAGGGCGCGTCGGCGAGCTCGGACGTGCGGATCAGCTTGTCGTAGATCCGCTGCTCCTCCGTGACCCGCAGGCAGTACGGCACCTTGATCACGTAGATGCGGTCGATGAACGCCTCATTGTTCTTGTTGGAGCGGAAGGACTGCCATTCCGCCTCGTTCGAGTGCGCGAGTATGATCCCCTGGTAGGGGATCGCGCCGATGTTCTCGGTGCCGGTGTAGTTGCCCTCCTGCGTCGCCGTCAGGAGCGGGTGGAGCATCTTGATCGGCGCCTTGAACATCTCGACGAACTCGAGCACGCCCTGGTTGGCGCGGTTGAGGCCGCCGGAATAGGAGTAGGCGTCGGGATCGTTCTGCGAGAGGGTCTCGAGCTTGCGGATGTCGACCTTGCCGACGAGCGAGGAGATGTCCTGGTTGTTCTCGTCGCCGGGCTCGGTCTTGGCGATGCCGATCTGGCGCAGCCGCGAGGGGTTCACCTTCACGACCTTGAAGCGCGAGATGTCGCCGCCGAACTCGTCGAGCCGCTTGAGCGCCCAGGGGCTGAGCAGGCCCGTGAGGCGCCGGCGCGGGACGCCGTAGCGGTCCTCGATCATCTCGCCCATGCGCTCGGGATCGAACAGCCCGAGCGGGCTCTCGAAGACCGGGCTCATCTCGCCCCCGGCCTTGAGCACGTAGATCGGGTGCACCTCCATCAGCGCCTTGAGGCGCTCGGCCAGCGAGGACTTGCCGCCGCCGACGGGGCCGAGCAGGTAGAGGATCTGCTTGCGCTCCTCCAGCCCCTGGGCCGCGTGACGGAAGAAGGAGACGATCCGCTCGATCGTCTCCTCCATGCCGTAGAACTCCTCGAAGGCCGGGTAGACCCGGATGGTGCGGTTCATGAAGATGCGGCCGAGCCGCGAATCCTTCGCCGTGTCCACCATCTGCGGCTCGCCGATGGCCGCGAGGATGCGCTCGGGCGCGCTCGCGTACATCATCGGATCCGACTTGCAGCCCTCGAGATAGTCCATCAGGGGCATCTCGGTCTCGCGCCGCTGGTCGTACATCTGCGCGAATGAGGTGAACAGGTCGTCGTTCGGATACATGATCGCTCGCCCCATCATGGCATCATCTTGACTTCAACCCCCGAGCCTTGTCGAAGGTTGCCGGGAGAATGCGTCGGCGAATAGACGGGCATCGGGTCGCACGTGGCTCTCACATGGCGGCTCGTCCCTCGAATCGGTACCCGGCGCACGCGTCGTCGTGTCGTGCCGAAGTCCAGTGTGACGGAGCCGGGACGGCGCGCCTATCCGCGCTGCGCCGGATGCGGTGAACTGGTCGCGGCCTGCGGCGCGCGTACCCCCGTCGGGGCCGCGCGCGCCACAAGGAAGCAAGACGCGTACCCACTCCGGCAGTGGCGCGGGGAGCCTCGCCGGCGCCGCGCCATCGCCGCATTCGAGAGCTAGCGCGCGGCGACCCGTCGCACAGGGGGCGCGCCCGCGCGGCGAGGCTCCCGCCCACCACCCACCGGACGTTCTCATGGCCCGCACAGTTCGGCCCGTACTCGCGCTGCTCCTCGCCGTCGTCCTGCTGATGGCGGGGTCCGGGCCGCTGGGCACCGTGGTCAGCGTGCGGCTGGGCGAGACCGACGCCTCGACCCTGGTGATCGGCCTCGTCATGGCGGCGAACTTCCTCGGCCTGACGCTCGGCGCCCTGTTCGCCTTCCACGTCGTCACGCGGGTGGGGCACGTGCGCGCCTTCGCGGCCTTCGCCGCGATCATGGCGGCGGCGACGCTGGCCTATCCCGTCGTGGTCGACGAGCCGCTCTGGGCGCTCTACCGCATCACCCAGGGCTTCTGCGCCGCGGGCCTGTTCGTGTGCATCGAGAGCTGGCTCAACGATTCGGCGACGCCGGAGAACCGCGGGACGATCCTCGCCGTCTACATGACGTGCCTCTATTTCGCGCAAGGAGGCGGACAATTCGTGCTGACGGTGCCCGACGAGAGCGGCTACCTGATCTTCAGCCTCATCGCGATGGTGATCATTCTCGCCGTGGTGCCCGTGGCCATGACGCCGCGCGCGCCGCCGATGATTCCCAACGTCTCGTCGCTCAGCTTCAAGCGGCTGTGGATCGCCTCGCCGCTCGGCATCTTCGGGTGCATCTCGTCGGGGCTCGTGCTCGGCGCGATCTACTCGCTCGCCCCGGTCTACGCCTCGGGGCAGGGGCTCGACCTCTCCGACACGGCGACCTTCATGTCGGCGATCATCTTCGGCGGCGTGCTGCTGCAATGGCCGCTCGGGCGGCTGTCCGACCGCTACGACCGCCGCCTCGTCATCGTCGGCACGATGGCGGCGGGCGCGGTCGTCTCCTTCGCGATGCTGCCGACGCCCGGGCTCGGCTTCTGGGCGATGCTGCTCGTCGGCGCGCTCTACGGTGGCATCGGCTTCGCGATCTATCCGCTCTGCGTCGCCCACACCAACGACCACCTCGAGCGCGAGGAGCGCGTGGGCGCCTCCGGCGGCCTCGTCCTCACCTATTCCGCCGGCGCCACGGTCGGCCCGCCCATCGCGGCGGCGGTGATGGGGGCGCTCGGCCCCTCGGGCCTCTTCGTGTTCTCGGGCGTCATCGGCGTCGTCTCGATCGGCTTCGCGGTCTGGCGCCTGCGCGCGCGTCCCTCGGTGCCGGCGGACCAGCAGATGCGCTTCCAGAGCCTGCCGCGCACGACGCCCGTCGCGGCGCCGCTCGATCCGCGCGGCGAGGAGACGGTGGAGGTCTCGCCGACCGTCTCCCACACCCACGCCGCCGAGACGATGGAGGCGATCGAGGCCGCCGTCGTCCAGGCGGAACAGGCGCAGTTCCTGGAGCTGCAGGGCGAGCTCGATTTCGGCGAGCCCCGCCCGCGGGATGCCGGCGGCGCGTCCGCCGACGACGAGACGCGCGCGGACGCGACCCTCGCGCGCGCCGGGGCCGGCGCCTGAGCCTGAGCCGCCTCAGCGCCGCGCCCGCGGTCCCCGGAACACGCCGACGAGCTCCACGTGAGGCGCGTGGGCGAACTGGTCGACCGGCGTCACGCGCTCGAGGTCGTAGCCCGCGCCGACGAGGATCGCCGCGTCCCGCGCGAAGGTCGCGGGGTCGCAGGAGACGTAGGCGATCGTCGCGACCCGCGTCTCGGCGAGGCGCACGGCCTGCGCCTGCGCGCCCGCCCGCGGCGGGTCGAGCACCACGGCGTCGATCCGGGCGAGCTCGGTGGAGAGGAGCGGGCGGCGGAACAGATCGCGCGCCTCGACGCTCACGGGGCGAAGCCCCGGCGTTCCCCGCGCGGCGCGGTCGAGAGCGGCGAGCGCGGCCGCGTCGCTCTCCACCGCGTGGACCTGCGCGCGCTCCGCGAGCCGCAGGGCGAAGGGGCCCGCGCCGGCGAAGAGGTCGAGGACGCGCCGCGCCTTGCCCACCGCCTCCAGAACCAGCGCCGCGAGCGCCGCCTCGCCCGCGCCCGTCGCCTGGAGGAAGCCGCCGGGCGGGATCGCGACCGCGGCGCGGCCCATCCGCACGAGCGGCGGGCGCCGCTCGACGAGGATCTCGCCGTGCAGCGAGAGACGGGCGAGGTCGAGGAGCCCCGCCGCGCCGACGAGCTTGGCCCGAAGCCCCGCATCCACCGGGCCGTGGCCGCGGATGTCGACGTCGAGCCCCGCCTCGGTGAGCGTGACCTGGATGTCGAGCGGCTTGCCCGAGCCGCGCAGGAGGTGCGCGAGCCCATGCGCGGCCCTCGGCGCGCCGGCGAGGCCGGGCTCCGCCACCGGGCAGGCGTCGATCGCCACGAGATCGTGCGAGCGCGCCGCCATGAAGCCCACGCGGGCGGCGCCGTCGCCGGCGCGCGCATGGAAGGTCAGCCGCCGGCGTCCGGCGCCGTGCGCCGCGACCGTCGGCGCGATCTCGCCCGCCGCGACACCCGTGGCGGCGAGGGCTCCGGCGACGATGTCCGCCTTCCAGGCCCGCTCCGGCTCGGCGGCGAGGTGCTGCGTCAGGCAGCCGCCGCAACGGCCGAAATGGGGACAGAAGGGCGCCACGCGCTCCGGCGAGGGCGTCTCCACCGCGACGAGGCGCGCGCGCTCGCCGGCGCCGAGCGCGACGCGCACCCGCTCGCCGGGAAGCGCGTAGGGCACGTAGAGCGGCCCGCGGGGCGTCTCGACGACGCCGTCGCCCCGCGCGCCGAGGCGCGCGATCTCGACCGTGACGAGGTCGGTCTCGCCGGGGTGCGGCTCGCGCTGGTTTCGATCACTCACGCACGGCTCCGATCAGGCTCTCGCGGTTGCCGTCGCCGCCGGCGATCGGGGAGGGGACCCGGCCGAGGACCCGCCAGCCGCGGCCCTCGACCCAGGCGGCGACGTCCGCGGTCACCCGCGCGCGGATGGCCTCGTCGCGCACGACGCCGTGCTTGTCGAGGGCGGCGCGGCCGGCCTCGAACTGCGGCTTGACGAGCGCCACCAGCCGCGTGCCGGGCGCCGCCTGGTCGAGCACGGGCGCGAGCGCCACCGCGAGCGACACGAAGCTCACGTCGGCGACGATCAGCGAGACCGGGAAGGGCAGGGCCGCGAGATCGAGGCGGCGCGCGTCGCAGCCTTCCCGCGAGAGCACCCGGGGATCCGCCCGCAGCCGCGGGTGGAGTTGGTCGCGCCCGACGTCGATGGCCGCGACCCGCGCGGCGCCGCGCGTCAGCAGCACGTCGGTGAAGCCGCCGGTGGAGGCGCCGACGTCGAGGCAGCCGAGGCCGGTGGGGTCGATGCCGAAGGCGTCGAGGCCCGCCTCGAGCTTCACGCCTCCGCGCGACACCCAGGGGTGCGGCGCCTGTGCCGCGATATCGGCCGTCTCGACCAGCGTCTCGGAGGCCTTGCGCACGCGGACGCCGTCGGCGACGACGAGCCCGGCGGCGATCGCCGCCTGCGCCTTGGCGCGGCTCTCGAACAGGCCGCGCGCGACGAGCAGCGTGTCGGCTCGAACTCTGGTCATCGGGTTCGCGATCTCATTGCGCATCGGATCCGCGTCGCCCGACGTCGTCCGACCTCGGGCTGAACCGATATCACGGCGGGCGCCGCGCGGCGAGGACCGTCGGCCGCGGCCGGGGGGCTCCGCGCATGCGGCGAGGACATCACCGGCGCGGGCGAGATATCATCCGAGAGTTGGTCGTGAGCCAATAGCGTCAATCGAGACGCGGTGCGCTACCGAGGGTGACAGAAGAGTTGATCTCTCACTAGAAATCTCTGGTTTTCCGATGTAGTATTCAGCGATCCCTCACGATGAATGATCGCGGCATTCGAGGCCGCGGTGCGTGCGGTGCGTGAGACATGTGGGGAGAGCGCTCGTGACTCTGCGTGTCGACGCGATCGGTCCGTTCATGCTGCTCGACCCGCGCGGTCGCGACGTGGCTCCGCGCGGCATGAAGGCCCGCGCGCTGCTGGTCCTGCTCTGCGTCGCGCCCGGGCTGAAGAGGACTCGGGCGTGGCTGCAGGCGAAGCTCTGGAGCGATCGCGCACCGGCGCAGGCCGCCGGCAGCCTTCGCAGCGCCCTCTCCGAGATCCGATGCGCCTTGGGAGAACACCGCGACGTCCTCTCGGCGACGCGTACCGACGTCTGCCTGGACGGCGGCCGCCTTCAGGTGCGCTACGATTGGCCCGCCGGGACCGACGAGCAGGACGTCGAGCCGTTCGAAGGCATCGAGGTCAACGATCCCGCATTCGAGGACTACATTCGTGACCTCAGGGTGCGCGTGCGGGAGCGATCCCGCAAGGCCGGCCCGCCGCGCGTATCGACCGCGCGGCGGGCGGCGAGCCGGCGCAGCGTCGTCGTGATCGAGCAGGAAATCGGGGGCGCACCCTTTTCCGCCGTCGCGGCGTCGCTGCTCCAGGATCGGGTGTGCGCCGCGCTGAGGGACGTCGGCGGTATCGAGGTCCTCCTGGACGGGACGGGCGCGTCGGCCGGGGGGGCGTCGCCGATCGAGCATGCCCGCTTGCGGATCAAGGCCATCGCATCCGACAACGAGGTCTTCACCTCCTGCCACGTCGACCGGCCCGCCAGCGGGCGCTGGGTCTGGTCCGACAGCGTCGTCACGGCCGTTCATCCGGAGGCGCTGCGGGCGTCCTCGGAGCTGTCGCGGCTGACGAGCGTGGCCGTCGACGAGCTGCTTCGATGCGTGTCCGACGCGGACGCCGACCAGGACGCCGGGCCGCGCGCCTGGCTTCTCGCCCGCTCCGCGCGCGGCCTGACGTTCGAGCTGGACCGCGCGAGCCTGATCGAGGCGGAGCGCAGGCTGATCCGCGCCCACGATCTGGAGCCGCGGGGCCAGTACCTGGCCTGGTGCGCGTTCATTCGCAACCTCGCCTTCTTCGTTCACCGAGACGACGGGTTCCTCCGCCGCGACCTCGAGACTCCGCAGCTCTTGTCCGAGGCGGTCAGGGCGGCACCCGCGGACCCGCTCGTCCTCTCGATCGCGGCGCATCTCGAGTACGTCCGCGAGGGCGACCTGCGCACCGCGCTCCGGATGGTGCGACGCAGTGTCGAGATCGACGGCGGCGACCCGCTCGGATGGGCGATGCTCTCCAACGTGCAGGTGGCGAACGGGGATGCGATCGAAGGGTATCGCTCGGCGAGGAAGGCGGTCGATCTCACGACGCGCGCACGGACATGCTTCTTCTTCGAGCATTTCGCCTGCATGGCGGCGACCGCGCTCCTGGACTACGACGCCGCGACCACGCACGCCCGCATGGCGCTGCGCTATCGCCCCGATTTCGTGTCCACCCGACGCTATCAGGTCGCGCTCGCGATGCAGCGCGGCGATGCCGCGGAACTGCACGCCGCGATCGGGGCGATGCGCGCGTCCGAGCCGGGCTTCCGGCCCGCCGCGCTGCTGGACCCGGACTACCCGGCGACGACGATGCGTCGGCTGCCCCTGATCGACGCCGTGCATTGAGGCGTCCGCCTGCGCGAGGCGGTGGGAGGGAAGCATGGACGAGAAGCCCACACCGATACGCTTCGACCTGAACGACGCGGCCCAGGTGGTCGCGGCGCTCGCCGGGCAGGAGCTGTGGCCCTATTCACGCGGAGGGAGCCCTGCGCGCAACTTGTGGGAGGAGGCACGAGCGGCGCTCGAGCGCGGCTTCGGCGCGTCTCCCCACGACCCGCTCTGGGCGGTTCCGGCGAGCTCCGGGACCGCGGCGATCCACGTGGCGCTCGGCGGCCTGCGCATTCCGGCGGGATCGGAGGTGGTCGTCCCGCCGATCACGGACATGGGCACCGTGATGCCGGTGATCTTCCAGAATGCGATCCCGGTCTTCGCGGACGTCGACCGGCACACCGGCCTGATGACCGCGCAGACCATCGCGGCCGCCCTGACCGAGCGCACCTCGGCGGTCGTCGTCGTCCACCTCGCCGGGTCGGCCGCGGACATGGACCCCATCCTCGCGCTGTGTCGCGCGCGCGGCGTGAAGGTGATCGAGGACGCTGCTCAGGGGCTCGGCGCGACCTATCGGGGCAGGCCGCTGGGGACGCTCGGCGATGCCGGCTGCTTCAGCCTCAACGCCCAGAAGCACATCACCTGCGGCGAAGGCGGGTTCGTCCTCGTGCGGAGCCGGGAGGAGTACGAGCGCTGCCTGAGCTTCTCCGACAAGCACCGCAACAGAACGGGCTACGTGGGGGAGGACGGCGAGCATGCGAGCTACGCCGGTTCCGGGCTCAACTACCGGCTCAGCGACCTGGAGCTGGCCATGATCCTCTCGCAGCTCCCCAAGCTGCGCGCGGTCGCCGCGGGGTACACGGCGGTGGGGCGGCACCTGGACGCGCGTCTCGCCGCGATACCCGGGGTCGCGCCGCAGCGCCATCATCCGCAGGCGGTCCCGACGTACTTCTTCCAGATGTTCCGGCTGGAGGAGGCCGCGCTGGCCAGGAAGGCGGCCGTGTTCGCCGCCATGCGCGAGGCGGCGTCCGACGTCGGCATGAGCGCCTGGGGGCCTTACGTGCCCGAGCCGCTCTATCGCTCCAGGGTCTTCGCCGAGAAGCGGTTCTTCCCCGTCGCGGCAGGCGGGGAAGGATCCGCCTGGATCTGGCCTGCGGAGCTGGTCGCGCACCACCTGCATCCCGATCTGCCGGAGGGGCACTACGACTACGCGGCGGCGGCCTGTCCCGAGGCCGAGGCGTGGATCGAGAGCTCGTTGGGGCTGCGCTTCCACGACCGCCACACCGTCGCGCACGCCGACCACGTCGCCGACGCGATCGTGGCCGCCCTGGACGGTGCCGGCTAGCGGGACGGGGTCGCACGCGTGATTTGACGCCGCGTTGACGCGACGATCACGGCCCGATCACGCTGCGTTCCCGCCGGGCCGCTATGGATCGCGTGCGTCGAACACCCGGCGCGCAGATCGGAGACGTGTCATGAGCGGGAACGCGAACTTCAACCGGGTCTACATCGACTTCGGCTCCCAGGTCAGGGACTTCGAGAAGGCGGTGGAGGTCCTGGCCGTCGTCGACTTCATCCAGGGCGCGTGGGGCTACGGCATCGGGAACCTCGCCGGCGCCAAGTTCGGCGCCCAGTGGCTCCGCGCCGGCGAGAACGCCCAGAAGCGCGAGGAGGACCTCGACCTGATCCTCCAGATGGTCGACGCGCCCTTCTTCGAGATCGTGCTGCGGGACGGCGCGAACGGCAGCCGGTACGGCGGCTGGCTGGAGGGCGGCCTGCCGCTGCAGATCACCGACGAGGTGGTGAACGGCTACCGCGTGCTGACGACGACGCTCGCGGACGGCTCGCCGCTGCGCCACGAGTTCGTCGATGCCGAGCTCGGCTACCAGCCGGTCCCCGGCGCCGCCGCCGTGCCGCTCCGCTCGCAGAAGCGCAAGGGGATGCGCAAGGCGAGCTGATCCGGAGGCGGGGCCGCGCGCGCTGCGTGGCCCCGCCTCGCCCGCCGTCGTGCCGGCGCGATCGCCGCGTCGATCGGGCGGCGGGTCGAGGCGGCGATCCGAGCTTGGAGGAGACGATGATGAGAGCAGTTCTGGCAGCCGTACTCCTGACCGTCGCGGGGGCCGCATCGGCCGACGAGCCGTTTCCGGTCACCCAGGACCCCGTCCCGCCGGACTGGTCGGGGCCGGTCTTCGATCCGAGCTTCGACTTCCCGGCGCAGGCGCCGGCCGACACGACGCGCCCCTGGGATCGGATCTCGTTCCGCGAGCAGCCGGAGGCCTTCCTCCAGGCCGTTCTCGACTACGCCTACGACGGGATGGACCGGGAGACGTGGGACGGAGCAACCAACGAGGTCCGCCGGTGGTACCACGCACCGTGGCTCCACACGGGCAGGAAGGGACGCGAGTTCGTGCGCGGCCTCACCCGCGAGCGCAGCTCGCGCCTCGGCGACCCGGGGGAGCCGAACGAGCTGGGCGAGCTGCAGTCCCGGTGCTACCAGAACTGGGCCGTGAGCCTCGCCGACCCCGCCGCGGGATGGGTGTTCGGTCGGGTCTGGGGCGACGGCACGCGAGACCCTCGGCCGCAGGCCGCGCGGTTCCCCGTCGGTGCCACCTTCGTCAAGCTCTTGTTCACGGAGGCTCCCGCCGACGAGCTCGCCCTGCTCGTGGGAGCGCCGGAGTGGACCGCCAACATCCACGTCCCCGTGGCGGGCTCCACGGAATGCCCCCCGTTCGGAACGGTACGCGCGCCGCAGACGCTCCGGCTGCTGCAGTTCGACGTCGCCGTGAGGGTCCCCGAGACGGACGATCCGACGATCCCGCGGGACGGCACGCCGACCGGCTGGGTCTACGGCACCTTCGTCTACGACGGGAGCATGCCGGATGCCGACCCCTGGCGGCGCCTGCGCCCCATCGGCCTGATGTGGGGGAACGATCCGGGCTCTACGGACGGCGCGGCCGGGGAGCGAAAGCCCCTGGAGAGCATCATCCTGTCGAAGGCGGGGTTCGACCGCGATTTCGGTCGAGGCGGGCGCATGAACGGCCCGGTCGACAACCCCGATTCCGCATGCCTGTCGTGCCATCAGACCGCGCAATATCCGGCCGGCGCGCGCGTGCTTCCGCCGTTCGGCGCGACGCCGGCTCAGGTGGCCTGCTGGTTCCGCAACCTCGAGCCCGGCGAGGCGTTCGGAGACGAGCCCGGACCCGATGGTCGGTGCGGCGTGGGGATGGACCGGTTCGTGTCGATGGACACCTCGCTCCAGCTGGCGCTCGGGCTGCAGAACTGGTCGGAGGACCGGAACCCGCAAGCGGGCCGGCGCACCTTCCGCGTCGACGGTGACGGCGCGCAGGAGATCTTCGAGGTCACGCGCGATCCGTGAGGGCGCGGGAGAATGGCTCCGGAACGCATGTGCGGGCACGCCGTTTCGGGGACTGACCCAACCCCCGACCGACGAGGCCCGCACATGAGACCGTCCACGAGCCGCAGCACGTCGCTCGCCTTCGCCGCGCTCCTCGCCGGTGGCGTCGCCGCGGGTTCCGCCACGGCGCAGGATCAGCAGGACATCGAGACGCTCGAGACTCCCGTCGTCGGCACGGAGGGCGACGAGATCGGCCTCCTCGTGCTGCGCGGCGGCGAGAACGGCGTCGTCGCGCAGCTCACCATCGACCAGGGCCGCCTCGCCACCGGCTGGCACGCGGCGCATTTCCACAGCGTCGGCGACTGCTCCGACGCGCCCGAGTTCCAGGCGTCGCAGGGCCACATCACGTCGCAGGGCGCGATGCACGGCCACCTCCATCCCGACGGTCCCGAGGGCGGCGATCTCGCCAACTTCCACGTCGGCGAGGGCGGCGCGGCGGTGGCGGAGTTCGCGACCACGCTCGTGACCTTCGACGGCGATCCCGCGCTCCTCGACGACGACGGCTCGGCGCTGGTGATCCACGAGAGCCCCGACGACCACGTCACGCAGCCGATCGGCGGTGCCGAGGGGCGCGTCGCCTGCGCCGTCATCGAGCGCACGCGGTGACGCGCGCCGCGCCTCGCATCGCGCATACGCTCGCTTAAGGGTCGCCCCGCTAGCATGGCGAACGAGCCCGGGCCTCGGCCGGGAAGCGGGAGTGGAGCGGGGCGGCGTGAGCGTGGGTGTTCAGGAGAGCGAGGTCGCGCGGCTTCGCGAGATGCTGGCCGAGCGGGACCGGCTCGTCGCCGCGCAGGAGGCTGCGCTGGCCCACGGCGCCAAGATCTTCGCGCGCTCCTGCGAGGTTGCGAAGATCGGCGTCTGGGAGTGCTCGCTTCCGGACGAGCGGCTGAGCTGGACCGACGGCGTCTACGACATCTTCGAGCTGCCGCGCGGCATGGTGGTGACGCGCGCTCAAACCGTGACCCACTACGATCCCGATTGCCTCGCAGAGCTCGACCGCCTGCGCAGCCGGGCGATCCGCGAGGGGATCGGCTTCACCCTCGACGCGCGGATCACGACGGCGCGCGGGACCCGGCGCTGGATGCGCATCACCGCCACGGTCGAGCGCGAGGACGGCGTGCCCGTGCGGATCTTCGGGATGAAGCAGGACATCACCGAGGAGAAGACGCTCCAGGACCGCACGCGCTTCCTCGCCGAGTGCGACGTCCTCACGGGGCTCGCCAACCGCAGCCGCTTCCAGGCCGCGCTCGCGGCGCCCCTCGTGGCGGGTGCCGCGCGGGCGCTGCTCCTCGTCGATCTCGACGGCTTCAAGGACGTCAACGACACGTTCGGCCACGGCGCCGGCGACGCCTGTCTCGTCGCGGTCGCCGAGCGCCTGCGCGCCGCCTGCGCGACGGCCGCGCTCGTCGCGCGGATCGGCGGGGACGAGTTCGCGATCCTCCTCGACGGGCGCGACCGTGCGGCGGTGGAGGACGCGGCCGGCGATCTCGGCCGTCGCATCGTCGCGGCCGCGCGCGAGCCGATCCGGCACGCGGGCCGATCCTACGAGATCGGCGCCTCGGTGGGGATCGCGGTCTGTGCGGGGCCCGACCGCCTCTCCTGCGCGGACCTCCAGGGCGAGGCCGATCTCGCGCTCTATGCCGCGAAGGCCGCGGGCAAGGATCGCGTCGTACGCTTCGAATCGACGATGCGGGTCGACGGGACCGCCCGGTCGCAGACCATCGCGGAAGTGGCGGCGGCGCACGACGAAGGACGCCTCGCCCTCGTGTACCAGCCGATCGTCGATCTCCTCGACGGACGGGTGCGCGGCTTCGAGGCGCTGCTGCGCCGGCGCCGGGCGGACGGGACGCTCGCGGACGCGGCGAGCTTCGCGGCGGCGCTGCGCGACCCGGACCTCGCCCGGCGCCTCGACGAATGGGTGCTCGACGCCGCGCTCGCGCAGGCGGGGCGCTGGCGCCGCGAGGGCGTGCACGCCGGCGCGCTTTCGGTCAACATGGGTGCTGCCACGGTCTGCGCCCCGGGGTTCCCCGAGCGGGTCCTAGCCGGCATCGCCCGCGAGGGCCTCTCCGGCGGCGGCGAGCTCACGCTCGAGATCGCGGAGGAGGCGTTCGACGCGCGCCGTGGCGCGCTCGCGGGGCCACTCGCCAGTCTACGTGCGGCCGGGGTGCGCATCGCGCTCGACGATTTCGGCACCGGACGCACGCCGTTGATGGAGATCGGGCGGCTGCCCATCGACGCGATCAAGATCGACGGCGCGCTCGTACGCCGCGCGCACGACCCGCGCGAGCGGGTGGCGCTCGAAGCTCTCGTCCGCCTCGCGCGGAGCTACGGCCTCGACGTGGTGGCGGAAGGAGTCGAGACCGGCGGCCAGCGCGCGCTCGTGGCGGATTTGGGGATCGGGTCCGCGCAGGGCTGGCACTTCGCCCGTGCCCTGCCGGCCGAGCACCTCGCCGACGGGGTGGAGGCCGCGCCCCCGGCGCTGTGTGCCTGACGCTTTCTCGGCTCAGGCGCGCCGGCCGAGGACGGCGCCGCCCGCCTCCGCTCCGCCGAGCGCCTCGAACACCTTTGCGACGATGCCGCGGGCGTCGAGGCCGGCTGCGGCGTACATCTTGGCGGGCTTGT